>JAOTYK010000013.1 GCA_029861955.1 Acidobacteriota bacterium | reverse complement strand
ACCGACCCCGACGGACTATCCCGCGGACACCCGATCCGCAGTCCTTACTCCGTCTCCTGCAACTCTTCCATCGGCGGGCAACTACAGACCAGATTGCGATCGCCATAGGCGTTGTCGATCCGCGCGACCGGCGGCCAGTACTTCCGCTCGGTGACCCAGGAGGCCGGATACGCCGCCTGCTTCCGAGAATACGGTCGGTCCCAGTCGTCGGCCATCAGGTCCTCGGCCGTATGCGGCGCACGGGTCAGCGGGTTGTTCTCTCGATCCATCCGACCCTCCTCGATCTCGAGGATCTCCTGTCGAATGACGATCATCGCGTCGACGTAGCGTTCGAGTTCCTGACCGGATTCGCTCTCGGTCGGCTCGATCATCATCGTACCGACCACCGGGAAAGACATCGTCGGTGCATGGAGACCGAAATCCATCAGACGCTTGGCGACATCGTCGACCGAGATCCCTGCGCTGGCCTTGAACGGCCGAAGGTCGATGATGAACTCGTGGGCCACACGATCGTTGGGGCCGGTGTAGACGATCGGGTAGTGCTGGGAGAGTCGCGTGGCCATGTAGTTTGCGTTCAACATCGCTACCTGGGTCGCACGCTCGAGCCCTTCGCGTCCCATCAGCGCGATGTAGACCCAGGAGATCGGCAGAATCATCGAGCTCCCGAACGGTGCCGCGGCGACGGTTCCGTGCGCGTCGTCTCCGTTAAGATGAGGATGCTCGGGGAGGTAGGGCACCAACGACTCGACGACTCCGATCGGACCCACACCGGGTCCGCCACCGCCGTGGGGAATACAGAACGTCTTGTGCAGATTCAGGTGGCAGACATCCGCGCCGATCTCGCCGGGTCGGCAAAACCCAACCTGGGCATTCATGTTGGCGCCGTCCATGTAGACCATGCCGCCATGCCGGTGAACGACGGCGCAGATCTCCTTGATATCGGTTTCGAAAACGCCGTGGGTCGAGGGATACGTGACCATCAGCGCCGCGAGATGCTCCGCGTGACGCTCGGCCTTCTCCGCCAGGTCCGCGATATTCACATTTCCCTGCTCGTCGCATTCGACGGCGACCACCCGCATGCTCGCCATCACGGCACTTGCAGGGTTGGTTCCGTGAGCCGACTTGGGAATCAGGCAGACGTCACGATCGTTATCGCCCCGCTCATCGTGGTAACGACGGATCGCCAGCAGCCCGGCGTACTCCCCCTGCGCCCCCGCGTTCGGTTGCAAGGAGACCGAATGGAAACCGGTGATCTCGGCCAGCCAAGCCTCGAGGTCGTCAAACAGCTGCCGATATCCCATCCACTGATCCGCCGGAGCGAAGGGGTGCAACGCAGAGAACTCGGGCCAGGTGATCGGCACCATCAGCGAAGTTCCGTTGAGTTTCATCGTGCAGGACCCGAGCGGGATCATGGAATCGGCCAGCGAGACGTCCTTGCCTTGAAGACGGAACAGGAATCGGAGCATCTCGTGCTCGGAGTGGTAGAGATGGAATGACGGGTGACGAAGAATTTCGCTCTCGCGAAGCTCGTGCGGACCCAGCGATCCCTGCTCGTCGATGGCATCGTCCACGGACGCGTCCCCCGTCAACGCGCTGACGAGATCCCGTATCGATGAATGGGTCGTCGTCTCGTCCAACGAGACTCCGATCCAGCCACGCCCGTAACGGAGGTTCATGCCGGCGTCGATCGCACGCTGACGAATGCTCTCCGTCGCCGCGTCGTCGACATCGATACGCAACGTGTCGAAGAACGGCAGATCGCCGACCGCGAGGCCTCGATCGCGCAGCATTCCGGCCAGCGCCGTCGCCCGCCCATGAACCCGCTGCGCAATGGCACGAAGACCCTCGGGACCATGGTAGACCGCATACATCGCTGCGATGTTTGCCAACAGCACCTGTGCCGTACAGATGTTACTGGTCGCCTTGTCGCGTCGGATGTGCTGTTCGCGGGTCTGCATTGCAAGGCGAAGCGCGGGTCGTCCGCTCTCGTCCCTCGACAGGCCGACGACACGCCCCGGTATCAATCGCTTGAACGCATCGGTCGCGGCGATGAATCCGGCATGGGGTCCACCGAACCCCATCGGAACGCCGAATCGTTGCGCCGAACCCACCGCGATATCCGCCCCGAGCTCGCCGGGTGCACGGAGCAGACAGGACGCCAACGGATCGATGGCCATGACGACGCGACAGTCCGCGGCTCCGGCCCGTTCGACCAGCGGGGAGACGTCGCGGAGTCGTCCGTCGGTCGCTGGATGCTGGAGAAGGACACCGAAACAGGAGGTCAGATCCGCCGTAAACGGATCGCCGACCTGAAGATCGATCCCAAACCCGTCGGCGCGGGTACGGAGTACCGCGATCGTCTGCGGGTGCGCCGAGGCGTCCACGAAGAACGCGTCACCGTTCCGCTTACCGATTCCGCGACACATCGTCATCGCCTCGGCGGCGGCGGTCGCCTCGTCAAGGAGGGAGGCGTTGGCCAACGGCAGTCCGCTTAGATCGGAGATCATCGTCTGGAACAGCAACAACGCCTCAAGCCGGCCTTGCGCCAGCTCTGCTTGATACGGCGTGTAGGGCGTATACCAGCCCGGGTTCTCGAGGATGTTTCGCTTGATGACCGCCGGCGTCATGCAGCCGTGATAGCCCTGCCCGATGAAACTGCGGAAGACCCGATTCTTCCCGGCCATTTTGCGAAGGCTCGCCAGCAGCTCAGCCTCACCTCGCGGTTCACCCAGACTCAGCGGTCGCGACGAGCGAATCGACGTCGGAATGATCTCGTCGACCAGTGCCTCGAGACTGGAGACGCCGACGGTCTCGAGCATCGTGGCGATCTCCGGTTCCGACGGGCCAACGTGACGATGGATGAAGGTATCCAGGGGTCGAGGTTCCTGGTTGCGGGTCATGCTTCTACTCCACAGGCGTCGGCGGAAACGATCCACCCTCCACCCACGACAAGGTCGTCATGATAGGCAACGGCGGCCTGTCCTGCTGCCATTGCACGCTGAGGTTCGTCAAATAAGATCTCTGCACACCGATTCGGCAGCGGTCGTATCGTCGCCGCCGCACCGTCGTGGGAGCTGCGAATCTTCACGTCGGCACGCAACTCGCCGTCAAGTTCCTTGAACGGGATCCAGCGCGTGCGTTCGATGACGCAGCGATCCGAATAAAGTCGATTCTCCGAACCGACCTGCAATTCATTGCGGTCGGGGCTCATGCCGATCACGTACAGACGATCCTGCGACGGCACACCCAATCCGCGGCGCTGACCGATGGTGTAGCCGTCGAGCCCATCGTGCTTCCCGACAACCGAACCGGACGCGTCAACAACCTCGCCGGGACCTTCACCTACGACGCCGCGAGCGGCCAACACGTCGCGATAACTCTCACCCTGTGCCACGAAGCACAGGTCCATCGACTCCGGCTTGTCCGCGTTCTCCAATTCGAACTCTCGAGCCAGCGCACGGACCTCTTCCTTTTGAAGTCGGCCAAGCGGAAAACAGGCTCTACGTCGCTGGGCCTCCGACAGATCGAAGAGGAAGTACGACTGATCCTTGTCTCTATCAGCCGCCTTGCGCAGCAGCGTGCGCTCTCGATCGGGATCCCATTCGAGAATGGCGTAGTGACCCGTCACGACCCGGTTGGCCCCGACGGTGCGTGCGCGGGACCACAGCGTTCCGAATTTGACGAACGTGTTGCAACGGATACAGGGGGATGGCGTGCGGCCGTTGACGTAGTCGTCGGCGAACGGCTGCAGCACCTGCTCCTCGAATTCTCGCTCCATGTCGACGATGTAGTGCGGAAACCCCATCCGCTCGGCGACCTGGCGTGCATCGTGGAAATCCTCGGGGGAGCAGCAGCGACCGTAGCGTTCCGTCTGCCCTGCCAGCCGATCCACGAGCTGCATCGAGAAGCCCACAACCGCACCGCCGCCGCGGGCCTCGAGACAGGCCGCGACGGAACTATCGACTCCGCCACTCATCGCTACGGCCGCGACGGATCGGTCTGGACTCTGGGTGTTCATCTTGGTGAGGCTTCCTCCGAAGGAGGCCACGTTAGCGGTGCCACCGGAGAGCGTCAAGCGAGCCTAGACCTGCTCGCGGAGCCCCTCCCGGATCCGTTCGACGACGTCCGGTAGCGCATCCAGAAACCGATCGATCTGGGACTCTGTCGTGTTCCAGCCGAGAGAAACACGAACCGCTCCCCGAGAGTGTTCATCGTCGAACCCCATGGCTCGCAACACATGAGACGGCTCCACGCCCCCCGACGCACAGGCCGAGCCGGTGGAGCAGGCGAACCCCGCCATGTCGAGTCCGATCACGAGGTGTTCGCCGGGAACACCGGGTAACGAAAAATTGACGGTGTTGGGAAGACGCGCAACGGAGTGACCGTGGATCGTCACGGATGGATCCAGATCCTGAATTCTCCTCTCGACCCGTGCGCGGAGAACCAGTAAGCGCCGGGCCTCGTCCTGCATCTCCCGCTGCGCCACATCGGCCGCAGCCGCGAAGCCGGCGATCGCCGCCAACCCCGGCGTCCCACCACGACGGCGCTTCTCCTGGGCTCCGCCGCCGATCAACGGAGCAAGACGAATGCCGCGGCGGACCATCAGCGCACCGGCGCCGGCAGGGCCACCGAGTTTGTGCGAAGCGATCGCCAACATGTCGGCGCTACAACTCTTGGGGTTGATCTCGATCTTGCCCGCGACCTGAACGGCGTCCACCAGAAACGGGACGCCACGCGATCGGCACTCGCGACCGATCTCTGACACCGGCTGGATGACCCCGGTTTCGCTGTTGGCCCATTGAAGTACGGCCAACGCAACATCCTCACCAAGATGCATAACGTACCGATCGACATCGATGCGACCGTCCTGATCGCAGGGTACGGTGACAACGACGAATCCTCGCCGCCTGGCATGACCTACGGCATCCAGCACCGCGCTGTGTTCGGTATCGGGGATGACGAGTCGACGCATCGACTCCGGAGCTCGGTCGCAGACGCCACGCACGGCGGCCGAGATGGACTCGGAACCGCCGCTGGTGAAAACCAACTCGCCGTCGCCACAGCCGACCAACGCCGCGACACGACGTCGAGCGTTCTCTAGTGCACCCCGCGCACGACGGCCCTCAGCGTGGATCGATGACGGATTCCCGAAGTCACCTTCCAGCACCTCGAGCATGGCCCGGCGGGACTCTGGACGTAACGGACAACTCGCGTTGTGGTCCAGATAGACACGCTGTTCGGTCAACGTCACGACGGCAGGCTCCCTCCCGTTCCCTATGTTAGAGTACCGCTTTTCTCCGAGGAAATGCCGTGTCCAGCCCATTCGACGTCAAGTCGACGATCAATCTCCCGAAGACACGGTTCTCGATGAAGGCCAACCTTCCACAAAAGGAGCCGGAACGTCTGGATTGGTGGGACTCGATCGACGTCTACGGAAAGATCCGCGAGGCCCGCAAAGGCGCGCCGAGTTTTGTGCTGCATGACGGCCCGCCGTACGCCAACGGGAACATCCATCTTGGCCAGGCGCTCAACAAGACATTGAAAGACTTCGTCGTCAAATCCAAATCGATGGCCGGGTTCGACGCTCCGTACGTGCCCGGATGGGACTGTCACGGACTACCGATCGAGCACCGCGTCGAGAAAGAGCTGGGCCCGAAGATCCGCGAGATGGGTCCGCTTCAGGTTCGTGGCCGCTGCCGACGCGTGGCGGAAAAGTTCATCAAACTGCAGAAGGGCGAATTCCGTCGACTGGGTGTGTTCTGGGATCGTCGCCTGGACAAACAGGAAGACTCCGAGAACGCCCCTAACCGCCTGGCCACCTACCGCACCCTTGATCGTACCTACGAGGCGGAGATCGTCCGTCAGCTGGGTCGATTCTTCTCCGCGGGGGCGATCCACCACGGCGTCAAACCGGTTAACTGGTGTTGGTCCTGTCAGACCGCACTGGCCGAGGCCGAGGTCGAGTACGCGGATCGAGTCGACCCATCGGTCTACGTCAAGTTCCCGACGGAGAACGTCGGATCTCGGGTCCCCGCCCTCTTAGGACGAACCGTCTCGATCCTGATCTGGACGACGACACCCTGGACACTCCCCGCCAACCTGGCGATCGCGCTGCACCCCGAGCTTCCGTACGTCGCCGTAACCTATCAAGGAAGCGACGAGGTCATCATCGTGGCCGAGGGGCTTCTGGCCGATGTCGCCGAGACCCTGGGCTGGGCATCGACGGAGATCGTCGCCCGCTTCACAGGGTCGGAGCTTGTCGGCGAGGAATCGTCCGACGGCGTTCGGGTTCGACGCCCCTATCTGGCAACGCGGGGTGCGGCGTCTGAGGACGGCCGCCTGATCCTCGGCGACCATGTCACGCTCGAGGCGGGAACCGGCGCGGTCCACACCGCACCGGGACACGGCACGGACGATTTCCGCGTCGGGCAACAGTACGACCTCGAGATCTTCAACCCCGTCGATGACGATGGCCGCTACCGAGCGGGGCTCCTGACCGACGCGTGGCTCGACGGCCAATTCGTACTCGATGCCAACGCCAAGATCATCGACGACCTGCGGCAACGCGGGTTGCTGCTCCTGGCCACCGACTATCCACACAGCTACCCACACTGCTGGCGCTGCAAGAACCCCGTGCTATTCCGTTCGACACCCCAGTGGTTCATCGCCATGGACGCCACGGATCTGCGCCGTGCTGCGGTGGACCGGATCCACGACACAAACTGGCTACCGAAATCCGGCGAAGAGCGAATCGCGCAGATGATCGAGACACGACCCGACTGGTGCATCTCACGACAACGGACGTGGGGCGTGCCGATCCCGGCGATCACCTGCGAGGGCTGCTTCGACGAGCACGAGGATGCGTTCGTTCGTGACGCCGCGCTGTTCGAGCATGTCTCCGCGCTGTTCCTGGCGGAGGGCTCCAACGCATGGTTCGGCGTCCCACAAGACAGCGGAGGACATCGCCCCTACGAGTCGGACCAGGAACGACGAGAGCGCCTTATCCCGGCGGGTGTCCTTTGCCCGCGCTGTGAGAAGAGCGACCGACTGAGAATCCACGACCACATCGTGGACGTCTGGTTCGAGTCGGGCGTGTCGCACTCCGCGGTGCTTGGCGACTCTCCCCGTCCACCCTGGCCCGCCGACCTCTACCTGGAGGGACACGATCAGTATCGCGGCTGGTTCCATTCCTCGTTACTTGTCGCGGCCAACGATCGTGGGTTGGCCCCTTACCGCGGTGTCGTCACCCATGGCTTCACGCTTGACGCGGAGGGGCGCAAGATGTCGAAGTCTCTCGGCAACACCATCTCCCCACAGGACGTTGCCGGTAAACGCGGCGCAGAGGTCCTGCGGCTCTGGGTCGCCGCCATCGATTTCCTCGAAGACATGCGTCTCTCCGACGAGACTCTCGATCGCAACGCCGAGACGTACCGAAAGGTTCGAAACACGTTTCGATACCTGCTCAGCAACCTGAACGGTTTTGCACCGACGGACGATTCGATTCCATACGATCAGCTCCTCGAGATCGACCAGTGGGCGTTGCAGCAACTCGAACAACTGCGCCGGCGCCTGACGACCGCCTACGACGAGTACCAGTACCATGTCGTCTACCACGGACTCCATAACTTCTGTGCCGTCACGCTCTCGTCGTTCTACCTCGACATCCTCAAGGATCGCCTCTACACGGCACCGACGCTTTCCCACGAGCGGCGTTCCGCGCAGACGGTTCTCTACCGACTCCTCGACGCACTCTGCAAGCTGATGGCCCCGGTGCTTTGCTTCACAGCCGAGGAGGTCTGGCAGGCGCGACTCGAACTTCATGGCCAGACCGCCTGGACCGATCGCAGCGTCCATACGGAACGGTTCCCGGAGCCCCTCGAGGTCCCGACGGATCAGGCACTCCTTGATCGTTGGGCGCGGGTCATCTCGGTCCGAGAAGAGATCGCCCGAGCCCTCGAGGATGCACGACGCGACAAGGTCATCGGGACGGGACTCGAAGCGATCGTCACGATCGACACCGGCGACAACGCGGAACTTCGCCGCTTTCTCGAGAGCTTCGGAGACGACCTGCGGTTCATCCTCATCACGAGCGGCGTCGAATGGTCTCCCGTCTCTGAGGAAGGGTACGTCTCCGACACGATCGAGGGATTTCGGGTGGGCGTCCGGAGACATGCGGGCACGAAATGCGCACGCTGCTGGCACTACACAGATGACGTTGACGGGGAGCCGCGACACCCCGGTGTCTGCCTGCGTTGCAGTCGCAATATCGACGGCGCGACGGCCCCCACGGGCGCATCTTGAGGGCTCCGATCTACACCGGACTCCGCTGGCCCTTCTTCGCCTTTGCCACCGGGATCCTGCTCTGCGATCAATTGACGAAACTGGCGGCGGAGCAGTGGCTGCGACATCGAGAACCGCGCGTCCTGATTCCGGATCTTCTGCAGCTGGACTACGCCCGCAACCCGGGCGGCCTGGGCGGTATGTTCCGAAGCCTCGGGGAGCCGTGGCACACCCTGATCCTGACGGGCATACCGATCGTGGCGATCGTTCTACTGGCATGGTTCATCGCCAGGGCCGGCGACCTGGATCGCTCGACGCTCTACGGGCTGGCGTTCATCCTGGGCGGCGCCGTGGGCAACGTGACCGATCGCGTCCTGTATGGCGAGGTCATCGACTTTCTCGACGTCTGGGCTGCGCCTCCGGAACTGGCCCTGCGCCTCGTCCGTTGGTTCGGGACGTCGCATTGGCCAACCTTCAACATCGCGGACTCGGCCATCGTCACCGGCGCCATCCTCATGGTGACACAAACGTTCCGCGCACCGAGGGAGTAGTCTAGGAGCATGCATCCTCTCATCATCGATCTCGGCATGGTCAACCTCCCTTTCTTTGGCGAGACCCACCTGTTCCTGCCGACCTACGGCCTGCTCTTCGCGATATCGGTCCTTGTTGCATGGCGTTGGTACGCGCTTCGCACCCGGGACATGGGCGTGTCGCCGGAACACCTTTTCAATCAGACGTTCTATACCCTGCTCGCCGGCGTCCTCGGCGCCAAGCTGCTTCTGATCCTGGTCGACTGGCGGTTCTACCTGGACCACCCGGGGCAGATCCTCGGAACGCTGCGATCGGCCGGAGTCCTGGTGGGAGGCGTCATCTCGGGAATGGCGGCGTTCTTCATCTACGGGAAGCGGCATTCCCTGCCGATGTGGAAACTCGTGGATGCGATCGTCGCTCCCGTCGCGCTCGCTCAGGCGATCGGCCGACTGGGCTGCTTCTCGGCGGGCTGCTGCTGGGGACGCGAGACCTCGCTGTCCGCTCTATCGGTCGTATTCACCGACCCCGAGGCCGCGCAACAGACCGGTGTCCCGCTCAATATCCCGTTGGTCCCGACCCAACTGATCCAGTTCGGCAACGACTTGATCGTGGCCCTGATCTTGACGTTCGCATGGCGCAAGAAATTGAAACCCGACGGGACGGTCTTCTGGCTTTACGTCCTGCTCTACAGCGTGGGCCGTGGTGTCATCGAATTCTGGCGCGGCGATAGCCATCGCGGCCTCTTTTTCGGTGGCCTCGTTTCCACCAGCCAGCTCTTCGCCCTGGCCGGTGTCGTCGTCGCGTTGTTCTTCCTGGTCCGAAACCGCCGCGCCGCTCTGAGCGCTCGATCGGGCTAGCGATGACCGCCGAATCGGGAGATGAACGCTGGTCGTTTTCCGTCGATGAGGAGGCGGACGGTCAGAGGCTCGATCACTATCTGAGCGGTCACTTCCCCCACGTCACGCGCTCGAGCCTGCGCCGCTGGATCGATGGCGGCCATGTCACCGTGAACGGAAAGAGCCGTCCCAAGGCGGGCCTTTCTTTACAACTCGGCCAGACGATCGTCGTCGTCCCACCTCCACCGCCCGCCTCGTCGTTGACCCCGGAGTCGATTCCGCTACCCATCCTCTACCGGGACGATCATCTCGTCGTCATCGATAAGCCGGCCGGCATCGTCGTACATCCCGGACACGGCTGCGATAGCGGCACGTTGGTCCACGGGCTCCTCGGGCTGGGGATACGGTTGTCGACCGTCGGTGGCGACCGAAGACCGGGCATCGTTCACCGCCTCGATCGTGAGACGTCCGGGGCCCTGGTCGTCGCATGCACGGACGCAGCACACCTTTCGCTCTCGCAGGCATTCGCCGAGCGTCGCGTGACGAAGCAGTACAACGCGCTCGTCTGGGGGCGACCACAGGAAACGTCGGGCACGATCGATCGCGGGATCGGGCGGAGCAGTCGCGACCCGACGCGCATGACGGTTCGCGAGACCCGCGGCCCGGTTCGCTCCGCCGTCACTCATTTCCGCACGGTCGAGGAGATGCCCGGCTTCGCACTTCTCGACATCGGTATCGAGACGGGACGCACACATCAGATTCGAGTCCATCTTCAATCGATGCATCATCCGGTCGTGGGAGACGAACGCTATGGTGGGCGGCCGTGGAAGGGTGTGCAGGACCCGCGGAAGAGGAAGGCGCTGAGAGAGTTCGAGCGGCTGGCTCTACATGCCCATCGCCTGGAGTTCGCGCATCCGGTGACCGGCGAAACGATCTGCTGTGAGGCTCCGCTTCCGGAGTCCTTTCAGTCGCTTCTCGAGATTCTCAGAGAGGACGCCTGATGCCCCCGTCACGCCCCTCGATCACCCTCGTCGGCGCGGGCAAGCTCGCGCGCGCGATCCTGCCGGGGCTTCAAGATGCCGACTACACCGTCGACGCCGTCGTCTCGACTGATGGCAGCAGCGCACGTCGGCTGGTGGCGTCGTTCCCCGGCCCGCGGGTTATCGCGATCGACGACGTTGTGAGTCATGGATCGTCGCTGGTTCTTCTGGCGGTCCCCGACCGTTGCATCGTCGAGGTGGCTCGTCGTCTCGCCAACGACGATGAGCCGTGGAGCGGTCGTAGCGTCATGCATCACGCGGGAGCGCTCGACCTGTCCCCGCTCGAAGCGTTGCAGGCACACGGCGCGTCGGTCGGCCTACTTCACCCGTTGCAGTCCCTCGGTCATGACGCCGCCCAACTGAATAGCCTCCGGGGAAGTTGGGCACGTGTCGACGGCTGTGACGCAGGCCTGGCCGTCGCCTCTCGGCTCTGCACCGACATCGGGTTACACCGGCTGCCGTTGACGTCCCTCAGCGACAGCGAGCGCGCGCGCTACCACGCGGCCGCCGCGTTGGCCTCGAACGACGTGATCGGACTGCTCGGTCTGGCCACCGAAATTCTGGCCGGGCTGGGCATCGATCGCCGGACCGCGGGATCCGCCATCACGCGTCTCGCCGCGGGGACGACAAGCCAGGCCGATCACGGTGGCCTCGCCTCGGCCCTAACGGGCCCCGTGGTGCGTGGCGACGCAGAGGTTGTGGCACGGCACCTCGATGCACTCTCGGAGATCGGCAACGATCCGTTCACGATTCACACACGGCTCTCCAGGCAACTCCTGGCTCTGGCGATCGATAGCGACGAGGCGTCGCGGGAACGACTCGCAAAGATCGCCCGAATCCTCGACGACGCTGGCTGATCCACCCCACTGTCGGTATAGTAAACGCCATGAAACGAACGCCGTTCAGAGCACTTCCGTGGCTGTTGGCTCTCGCCATTCTGGCCCCGATATCGATCGGAGTCCTGGCCGGGAACGACGCCGCCGAATTGCCCCAGGATGCAACTCTTGAGGGCGATTGGTTCGGCACCTGGATCTACGCCAGCCGCGATCATCGCTTCGCCGCCTGGATTCAGATGGACGGTAAACGCCCGGAGATAAAGTTTCGCTTTCAGGCCATGGGTAGTGGCGAGTCGTTCATCACCGACTGGCGGGGACAGGCGACCTATCACGAGCGTGAGGGCGAAGGCGTCTTCTCGTTCAAGATGGACCAGGGCGACGCCGATCAGTTCAGCGGGCAATGGGACTGGGAACTGGTGTTCCCGACGTCGTCCCGAACCGAGTCGTCTCCCGTTCGTGGCTATCGGGCCAACGACGGCCGGGACCTACGAATCGAGTTCCAGGATCACAACCGGACACTCGTTCGCGGGGGTCGGCGGATGAGTAGCGATGCCACCTTCGTGTGGAGCTTTCGCAAAGTTTCTCGTCGCCACATCCTGTGGGACGAACTCCCGTTCTAGCTCATGACCCGTTCGTTCCTGTTTGCGTTGTTGGTCGTTCTCGGAATCGGGCCGGCTTCGTGGGCTGAGGAGCCGACGGCCGCGGTCCGCATCCTGGACGTGGGACCGATCCGAGATATCGATGCGCTAGCCCCTCACCTTCGGTGGGCCGCAGCGCACGGATGGGACGCGATCCGCATGGAACTCCCTCACGCGCTCGACCCCAGCGTCAGCCAGAGCGAGCCCGCGACCACGTTGCTGGAAGTGGTCGAGCTTTGCGAGGAACTGGAACTGACAGCGATGCTGCAACTCTTTCCGGAGGGCAGCCCGCGACCCCGTCACCCACCGGACTACGGATCCCGACGCGACCTACGCTCTTTACGCAATCGGATTGGCCGGTGGATCGAGCGGGCACCCCTGGCCGAATGGAGCCTCTCGTTCCGCGGTGGACTCGCACAACATTCGCGCCTCGGAAACGGAACCCTCGATCTCCAGCCGACCCATCCGAAACAACTGGGGCTCGCCGCTCAGGTCCACGCCGACCACCCTGACGTTCGCCTGTGGGTCGAACCCACCCACTCGACGACCGAGTCCATCGCAACCCTCGACGACGATGTTCGACGTCAGGTCCTCGAGTCGTGGAAACGGCTACCGGACTCCATCGGTGTCATCTGGGCGGGCCCCAGGCTGGTAAACCCAAGCATCGAGCGAAACGAAATCGAAGAAGCCCGGCCACTGTTCGGATCCCGACCCATGTTGCTGCTCGATCGTTTCCCCGATGGCTACGCGGCCACGGCACACCCTCTCTCGTTGGTGCTGGCTCCCCTCTCGGGGCGGGACCCGGCTCTCGTCACGATGCTCGACGGCTATCTCAGTCGACCCATGGGCCAACTGGGCGGGGCGCGCCTGTCGTTGACGACGGTCGCCGCGTTCTTCGAGGATCCTGAGGGCTACGACCCCCAACGTGCGATCGAACGGGCGGTGAACCGATTCGTCGGCAAATCGAGCGAGGCGCGAGATGCGCTTCGTACGCAGATCCTTGAATGGGGCGGCGCCCCGGGCGAACACAACGACGCGCGGTTCCCGGCCAACGATGAACGGATGGCCGCACGCTCGCTCCGAGATCCGGCCCGTGTTGCCCGCTGGCGTTGGACGGAGCTCCGCTATCCGGAACGGATGGGCAAGCTCACGGCGTTGACCGACGAAGCATTCCGCCAGGACCTCCTGGAGGCGATGTCCCGAAGGCTCGCCATCGCCCGAGCGATCCCGGCAGCGCAACAACTTCGACAACGACAGACAGAGCCCGGCCAGTGGGAGACCGCCGGCAAGATGCTTCGAACCATGCAAGAGCGACTGCGAGAGCGTCCACTGGCGCTAACCAGCCTCGTACGATTCCTACGAGCCGCGGGCCTCTCGGACACGGTCGTGGAGCCACGCCGGACAGAACGCTAGCAGCTGACGGCCTCGTCCCGCAGGTACGACTGAATCTCGGTCGGAAATTGCGAGAGACGAATCGGCTTCGTGATGTACCCATCACAACCGGCGGCCCGCGCACGAGTCTCGTCGACGGCCTTTGCGTGAGCCGTCAACGCGACGATCTGCAGATCGGCCGTACGCGGATTCTGTCGTAAACGTCGTGTCGTCTCAAGACCGTCCATGCCCGGCAATTGAAGATCCATCAAGACCAGATCCGGTGTCCGCGTCGAGAGCACGTCAAGCGCCTCTTCGCCGGTCTTCGCCTCGAGAACCTCATAGCCATGGTTCGTCAGGATATTGCGTGTGAGCTTTCGGTTGGTCGGGTTGTCTTCGACGATCAGGACGGCTCGCTGCGAGCCATCGAGGGCCGGCAGGGTCGCCACCAGGGTCATCTCGTCCTGGACCGCAGGCTTGGATACGGACTGTTGCATACAGGCCTGGAAGCGAATCTCGAATCGCGAACCCTCGCCCGGGGTCGACTCGGCGCGGATGTCACCACCCTGGAGTTGCACCATCCGGCGCACGAGGGCCAGGCCAAGACCCGTCCCCTCGAATTGCCTCGAGTAGGAGCCATCCACCTGGTAGAACTCGTTGAAGATCCGTTCGACATGCTCCTTCGGGATGCCGATCCCGGTATCGGAGACGTGAACCAGCAGATCATCGCCGTCGCGACGGGCACCGATCTCGACTCGACCACCCGCCGGTGTGAATTTTACGGCGTTGCTTAGCAGATTGACGAAGACCTGACGGAACAGGCCCGCATCCAGGAGCGCGATGTCAGACTCGTTCTCGCAGGTAACACCCAGCTCGAGACCACACTTGGCCGCCTGCGGGTGAAGCATGGCCGCAGCCTCGCGGATCGCGCGCCCGACCTCGACCGGTTCCTTGTGAAGTTCCATCCGACCGGCCTCGATCTTGGAGAGGTCGAGGATGTCATTGATCAGGCTGAGTAGATGCTCTCCGCTGTCGTGGATATCCGATACGAATTCGGATTGCTGACCGTTCAGATCGCCGAAGCTCTTCTCGCGAAGGAGCTCCGAGAACCCGATGATCGCATTCAGCGGAGTACGCAGCTCGTGGGACACGTTGGCCAGGAACTCGCTCTTGGCGCGGTTGGCATTGATCAGACCGACGTTGGCGTTCTTGAGCTGATCGTTCCGCGACTCGATCTGAGCCACGGCTTCTTGCAGTTCGCGGGTCCGCTCGTCGACCTTGTCCTCTAGCGCGACGTTGAGGTCCTCGACCTGCTCGATGCGTCGCGACTGTTCTTCCTGTCGCTCCTTGTGCGAACGATAGAAGGCAGCCAACAGCCAACACGGCGGAATCCCAAGCGCGAGCCCGGACGGCCCGATCAGATCCAGCAACCACAGGAGGCCCGCTGCGAGCGTCAGGCCGGCATAGGCGGAGACGGCCGTCCAGAGGCCGGACTGGGACCAGGTCGGGAAGAACTTCTTGCCCGTCTGCAGGACAATCACGCCCGAGACCAGAAGGGTGTTCAACATGAAGTAGACGGTCGTCGCGAGGATCAGCGGCCAGACTCGTACCAGGACGCCGTCGATGTCCGCACCACCCATGGCCACGAAGACGTGTCCGGCGATGGCGCTGGAGAGAACGACGTTGGCGAGATTGAACGTCAACCGCATCGAGTTGCGGCCTGTTCGGCGAAGCACACTTCCGAGGACGCCGGCGGCGGCGACCACGCAGGCCGACAGCGGGCCGTAGGCCGCCAGGGCCGTGAAGACAAACGGGTCGGTCGCGGAGACCGATGTCTTGATCCCCGGGAGTCGGACCGGCGTGGCACCGGCCAGTGCGACCAGCGTCGCCAGCAGGAACGTGCCCATCCAGGTGTCGCCGGTCAACGGAGTCCAGATCGACAGCACGGAGAGGACGGCAGCGAATACGGTCAGGACCACGAAACCGACGATCGGTCGCTTGTTCATGGTTCTTGCCTCCCGAGACCGACCGACGCGTCTTGTGCATCGGCCTTCGGAGCCTGTCTATTGCAATCCGCGGGCCGGAATACGCACTTCAGCGCAGATCCTTCAAAAAACCGCCCTTTCCCCGAAAACGAACCCCGCCAACGGTTCGGGGGCGTGTCGGTATGTCCGACACGCCGTGGCTCCCTTAAACGCCATCGGCACCCGAACACCTGTCCGGGGAGGGAATTTGGTGGGATGTCGCGCATCGCTACACGGTGTGTCGCATCCGCCGACAGTCAGGCGGTGACAAGGGTTGCGGGTTGACAGCCACCCCACGGCAGGGTGGCGCGAAACAGCGCGCCCCCCTCGGAGGAAGATTCGACACAGATCGATCCGCCGTGGGCCTCGACGGCCAGCTGGCAGAAGGTCAGCCCGAGGCCACGGTTCTCTTCCCGGGCTGCCGAGTTCGACTGGTCGGCGACGAAGTACTTCTCGAAGACCCGCTCCCGTATCTCCTCGGGTATGCCGTGGCCCTGGTCGGCCACGCTGATATCGACACGATCGGCACGACGGGAGACCTTCACGGTCACGACCCCACCTCGGGGCGAGTGCCGGACGGCGTTCGCGATCAGGTTCTCGGCCACCCGTCGGAGCAAGGAAGCATCGGCGTCCATTGGAACCGAGTCTTCGCCCTCGACCACGAGTTCGATTTCGTCCCGCGCAGCGGAGACACGAATACCCTCGACGGTCTGCTCCAGAAGCTCGAGCACGTCCATCGAGCTTCGCGTGGGGCGCAGATTCCCGCACTCCATCCGCTCGATATCGAGGAGATCCAGGATCAGCAGACGCATTCTGTTTGCGCTCTCCCGCGCTCGCGCGACGGTGTGCTCGCAGCTCTCGGGACCGACCCGGGCCATCAGATCCAGGTTGCCCATGATCGCCGTCAGCGGATTCTTTAGATCGTGGACCAGAGACTGTGCCAGGGTCCGTTTGAGTTCCAGCTCCTCGTTGCGGAGGGTCAGTTGAGCACGGGCCGCTTCAAGCTCGCAGTACAGCCGGCGGGCGCGTAGCAGAGCCCGCACCCGGGCCAGTAGCTCCTCACGACGGAGCGGCTTGGGAAGGTAGTCATCGGCACCGGCGTCCAGTCCGGTCACCTTGGCATCCGAATGGTCGAGGGCGGTGACGATCATCACCTGGCGGCCGGCATTGGCGGGATCCGCCTTGATCCGACGACAGGCCTCGATCCCATCCATGCCCGGCATGGTCACATCGAGCAGCAGCACATCGGGGCCCAGTTCGCGGGTCAACGCGATCGCCTGTTCTCCGGACTCGGCACAGGTCACCCGATAGCCTTCGGGCTCCAACATGCCCACCAGCAGTCGGCGGTTACGGGGGTCATCGTCAACGACGAGCAGATGGGCGGTAGTCGTCGCCATCTCAGTCTCCGTCCACGGCCGGCAACATCGACATCGCGATAAGCCATGGCCGGTCTCTGCGTTTGCCCGATCGATTCATGATGAGACTCCTCACGGGGAGCTTCATCGCAAGGTCCGTGCCGAACCGTTGTCCCTGAAACGACGAGTCTCTGGCGGCTACGTGACGGGATTCGCGACAGTCGCTTGCCGGAGATCGGCGCGTAACGCGTCAACGACGTGTCGGAACTGCGTTTTTTGGGAGTGTCGCGGATTGCGACAGGGGTGTCGAAGACGCCGACAGTTAGTTGCGACTGAAGAGCGTCTCGTGGGTCAAGGCCGCCGGAACCGGCAGACAGGTCGGAAGCGTGACGACAAACCGGGCACCCCGCCCATCGGTCGGATCGACTCGAACCTGTCCACCGTGTGCCAACACCGCAAGCCGACAGAACGTCAGACCCAGCCCGCGGTTGTTGGAGACCCCGGATCGACGGGCGTCCAGTTGAGCGTATTTTTCGAAGACCATCTCGCGAAAGTCCTCGGGGACTCCCGAGCCATCGTCGGTCACACTGACCTGCAGCTCGTCACGCCCCGGCTGAATATCGATCGTGACCGTGCCCCCTCGCGGAGAGTGGGTCACCGCGTTGGCCATCAGATTGTCGAAGACGCGTCGGATCAGGACGGGATCCAGGACCACCATCAACGGGATGTCGGCCGACTTCTCCAGACGAACCTCCTGCTGGATCGCGCCAACCTGGGCCTCTTCCATGACGGCCGTCAGGATCGCATTCAGATCGCAGCGCTCCACGGTCGGCGTCAGTTGACCCTGCTCCAGCCCCTCTACATCGAGCAGATTGAGGATCATCTTCAACATGCGTTGGGCACCGGTCTTACTTCGCGCGATCATCTTCTCGAGCCCCTCCGCCTGACGGCTCTCCAGCAGATCCAGGTTACCGAGGATCGCGGCCAGCGGGCTCTTGAGATCGTGGACCAGAGACTGGGCCAGCGTCTTCTTCAGTTGTAACTCTTCGTTGCGATTCGCCAGCTCTTCCTTGGCCGACTGAAGATCGCCCAGCAGTTCGCGCACGCGCATCAACGCGCGAACCTTGGCGAGAAACTCATCGCGCCGAACGGGCTTGGCGAGGTAGTCGTCGGCACCGACGTCCAACCCCTCGACCTTCTCCGGTGTGCTGTCCAGGGCAGTGACCAGCATCACCTGGCACATCCGGGTGCGGGGCTCCGACTTGATCTGCTCGCAGACCTGATAGCCGGTCATCCCCGGCATCATGACGTCCAGGAGGACTACATCGGGCAGTTGCTCACGAATCCGATCGAGTCCCTGCTGCCCACCCTCCGCCGTCATGACGTCGTAGCCCTCGGCGAGGAGATAGCTCTCGAGGAGCCGTCGGCTACGCGGATCGTCATCGACGACCAGCATGCGACCGCGGGACCCCGCCCCCTGGGATTCGGGTAGTCTGGCTTCGGGAGGATTCACCCGGGAAACCTAGGTTCCCGCCATCGCGAATGCACGTTTCCGGCGGTTGGGGGCGGTATTGGCCCGGTGTCGGGGCAAAAAAATGAGGAGCGCCTCCCGGGGGAAGAGACGCTCCTCTGACACAGAAGGGGGCTGGGGAAAAAGGGTCAGTCAGACCAAAGCAGGGTGTCGGACCACAGCAGCGTGTCGGACCACAGCAGCGTGTCGGACCACAGCAGCGTGTCGGACCACAGCAGCGTGTCGGACCACAGCAGCGTGTCGGACCACAGTAGGGTGTCGGACCACAGCAGCGTGTCGGACCACAGCAGGGTGTCCCCCCACAGTCGACCGATGTCGTCGATGTAGAACAGACCGGGAACATCCTTGTCGCGGTAGACGGTCGGCGACGGAGCACGATCGATCTCGAGCTTCGACATCAGGGCGTCCTGTAGGACCACCGAACCCGAACCCTGAGCGAACGGGCTTCGGTCGATCTTCTTGCGGGCGGTTGCCATGAGTCGCGCCTTGATCGTGGCGGGGTTCAGCGATGGGTCCTTGTCGATCATGATGGCGGCCAGGCCGGCGGCCATCGGCGTCGCCATGCTGGTGCCGGACAGCTCGAAGTAGCTGGCGGTTCCCGCGCTCTCACCGGCGGCGGCGACCACGTTGTCGGGAAGCACTTGCTCGAGCCCGGAGCCCGGTGTTCTCAGAGAGACGATGCGGTTACCAGGCGCGATCACATCCGGCTTGAGGACGTGGTCGAGGAAGGTCGGACCGCGAGACGAGTACGTCGAGACGGCGTCGTCACCGAGGACCAGGGTGTTCCAGTCGGTCAGAGAACCGACGGTGATGATCTCCCGGGCGTTGCCGGGGCTCGTGATCGTAAGGTGACCGTTGTTGCCAAAATTTCCGGCGGAGGTCAACACGGCGATGCCGGCGTCCCATGCACGAACCGTGGCCAACACCAGCGGATCCAGCTCGGCCTTCTCGAAGATCGGTTTGCCGAGGGACATGACGACCACGCGGATGTTGTAGGTCTCTTTGTGATCGATGACCCACTCGAGACCTGCGATCACGTTGGAGACCGTGCCGAGACCCTCGTCGTCGAGGACCTTGACGTCAATGATGTTGGCTTCCGGAGCGACACCGACGAACTGGCCGCCGGACTGGCTGCCGTCACCGGCGACGATGCCGGCCACGTGGGTGCCGTGACCGAAGAGGTCCGGGCCGACCACCGGGTCGGGTGACGGCGCAGGAGCACTGCCACTCTGCGTGGTTTGCTCCATCATCACGGCCTGGTTGTCTGGTTCGCCGATCGTGTTCATGTCGTAGGTGTTCCCGGCACTGACGAAGCCTTCGAACGACTCGTCCAGCGGCGCGTCGCGCGGGTCGAACCCCTCATAATCGCTGAGATCGACGGTAGCGACGATGCGGCCGGCGAGATCGGGATGCGGGTTGACGCCGCTATCCAGGATCGCCACACCCACACCGGCTCCGCGATACGGAGTGTCGTTGCGAAGCGGAGAGTCGGATTCGGAACCCATGGACGGGACGCCGACATCGAGAGATGCCCGCAGCTGCCCATCCGGGGTCACCCACAGGACACCGGAATCCGTCGCAAGAGATCCCGCGGCGGCGGCGGTCAGCGTGACGGCATAGCCGTTGACTCTGGGCATCCGTTGGATGTCTGAGCCGCCGAGGGTCTCGAGTCGGGCCAACTCGGCATCACCGCTCTCACTGCTGTAGGAGACGATGACACGCATCGACTGGACGGGGTCCAGTCGGGCGGCCTGGCGGATCTCGTCATGGGCCTTGACGACGACGGGCTCAGGTTGGACGACAACCATTGAGCTACCACCGCCTTCAGCGCTGACGTTCGCGATCTTCATGACCTGGCGTGCCGGAGCGACCGACACGGACATGAGGATTGTCAACGCACCGACGGCGACCGCGTTGCCCATGAAATGCTTTTTGTTGTTCGTGGACGTTCTCACGTGCCACCTCTTTTGCAAACCGAACGCGGGTCAGTCCACGTCGGACAGCCGCTTCAATTGCAAGGGGGATGCCACGTCGCGAGGCGTGGGGAATCGCAGGTGAATTTCCGATTTTGACGGTGGAGAGAGCTACGGAACGTGTCGCGATACACCACACCGACCAGGCGATCGAGTCTGACCGCTACGCTAACTTGCTGTGGAAGAGAGTCTTAGAGTCGGTGTCGGAGATAGCGACAGCGTTCGCCACGGTTCGCGGATCGCGACACGCCGATCAGACCTGTGGGACGGCGACCGGGTCCAACCCATAGCGACGCATCTTCGCGTACAACGTGCTGCGATGGATTCCCAGCTTGCGGGCCGCCAGCTTCTTGTTGCCACCGGCCTCGCGTAGCGCGATCTCGATCCGCTCCCGCTCCAGCTGTTTCAGGGTCCCGGGTGCGGTCTTGCGGCCCGCCTCGGTGGCGGCCTGACGGACCGATTCGGGGACGGTCGAACTCTCGATCTTGCTGCCGGAGTTCAGAACCACCAGACGCTCGATCATGTTCTGTAGTTCGCGGACGTTGCCGGGCCACGAATAGTGGACCAGCAGATCCAGCGTCTCGTCGTCGAAGCCCTCGGGCCCCCGACCCAGCTGCTCGGTGTACTCGCGAACGAAGTGTTGAGCCAGGACCGGAATATCCTCCGGGTGCTCCCGTAGCGACGGCAAATGAACCGGGATGACGTTCAACCGATAGAACAGGTCCGATCGGAAGGTCCCCTGCTCGATCGCCTCGTGGAGGTCGCGGTTGGTCGCGGCGATCAGGCGCACATCGGCATCCAACGTCTCCTCGCCACCGACCCGCTCGAAGGTCCGTTCCTGGAGGACGCGTAGCAATAACAGCTGGGTGGACGGCGGGATCTCGCCGATCTCGTCGAGGAACAGGGTGCCGCCGTGGGCCAACTCGAAGCGACCCTTCTTGGTTCGTGCCGCACCGGTGAACGCGCCGCGCTCATGACCGAACAGCTCCGAGTGCAACACGCCCTCGGAGTAGACCACGCAGTTGGCCTCGACGAACGGATGCTTCCGACGGATGGACGCCTCGTGGATCGCCCGGGCGATCAGGCTCTTGCCGGTGCCACTCTCGCCGGTGAGGAGCACCGTGGAGTCGGTCCGCGCGACCTCTCGCAGCGTCTCGATGAACCCCTGCATCATCGATGAGCGGCCGACGATGCCGGAGAACGGATCTTCCTTGCCGATCTGCTGCTGGAGTTGGAGTACCCGCGTGCGCTCGCTCTCCAGCTCCTCGCTGAGCTTTCGACGTCGGTCCCCCATCTCGCGGATCGACACCGCTCGCTGGGCCAGACTCAGAAGACTCTCGGTGGGAAGCGGCTTCTCCAGGACATCCAGAGCACCGGAGCGAAACGCCGCCAGGACATTGGTCACATCGCAGTGGCCGCTGAACACGACACCCAGCATGGAGGGTCGGACCTTCTTGGCCTCTTTCAAGACCGTGATGCCGTCGGTGGGTGGGATGACCAGGTCGGTGAGGAGTAGGTCGTACTCCCGCTCGCGGACCTTGGCCAACACTTCCTCGCCGTTGGTCGTGGTGTCGACCTGGTGCCCCGCACTCCGCAGGATCTCGGCATAGGTCTCGAGCACCGTCCACTCGTCGTCGGCGAGTAGGATCCGTGCGCCTTCGGTTTCCATGGCTGGGACCTCCCCTGGTCGTC
The DNA here is from genome assembly GCA_029861955.1 of Acidobacteriota bacterium. Taxonomy (NCBI): domain Bacteria; kingdom Pseudomonadati; phylum Acidobacteriota; species Acidobacteriota bacterium. The sequence goes on along the minus strand of JAOTYK010000013.1, from coordinate 107,202 downwards.
TTCCCCGCGTGAGAGAGGAGCAAGATCGGTTCCAGCGGCCGGCGATGCCGACTAATTGCAATACCCTTGGCTGTTCAGGTCCGACGTGCCGAGAACCGGCATCGGATTACGGTGTCGTAACGAAACGGGTGCCAGATTGCGACACCGGTGTCGCATCCCACGTCACTGGAGGGGGGAAAATGGCGACCCCAACGGGATTTGAACCCGTGTCGCCACCTTGAAAGGGTGGTGTCCTAGGCCAGACTAGACGATGGGGTCGCACCTAAACCGAAGGCGAATAGTAGCGAAAAGCGGCCGACCTCACAACGGCCCGGCGGGATAAACTCCCGGCCCATGAAACCTCTCGGTGTCCGCCTCATCGATCTGGCCACGGGGCTGCTGGGAAACCTGCCGATCCGGAGGATGCCGCTGCGCGTGGAGCCCTTGTTGGATCGTGCGGTGGGGAACACGGGCCTCGACGACTTCGGCGACCCGGCGTTCCGAGAGCCGTTGACGCGCCTGGTGGACGGAATGCGAGAGGAAGGCCGGCTGACCCCCATGGGCCGGCTGGCGGCCCACGGCCTGATCCTGGGGGCCCTGGTCGAGCGACTGAAGATCGTGGATGAGGTCAAGCGCGCTCCGGACCTGGCGAGCCCTTCGTTCCAGCCGCTGGTGGTGGCGGGTCTCTACCGCTCGGGGACGACCTTCCTGCATCACTTGCTGGGGGCGATGCCCTCGGTCCACGGGCCGACCTTCGGCGAGCTGCGGTCGCCGGTGCGGGCGTCGCAGGTGGGCGGTCGTGAGGAGGCGATCCGTATCGCCCGTCGGGTGGTCAAGATCCATCGCTACCTGTCCCCCGGTGCCGACACGATCCACCCCATCGCCGCCGACGAGCCCGACGAGTGCCTGCATCTGCTCGAGAACAGTTTCTGGACGACGACGTCGACCTTCATCAGCGACAGCACGTCGTTCGCGAAGTGGATCGGCGAGAATGACGCCGGTCCGGCCTATCGGTTCTATCGCTCTCAGCTGGGGCTGCTGGCGAGGCGTGTCGAAACCGAGCGCTGGGCGCTGAAGTGGCCGATGCATCTGTGGTGGCTCGACACGCTGCTGGAGACACTGCCCAGAGCCCGAGTGGTCGTTCTGGAGCGGGACCCGGCCAGGGTCGTCCCCTCGACCTGCAGCCTCAACGTCTGTACGCGAACCTCCTTCTCTCCGGTGGACGATCCCCACCGGCTGGGTGCGTTCTGGCTGGACTACCTGGCCCGGGGGCGGGAGCGGCAGGAGCGGGTGCTGGCGACGGCCTCCCCCGACCGCATCCGACGCCTGGACTACGAGGCGTTCGTCGCCAACCCGATCTCCACGGTCCAGGATCTGGCCGACTGGATGGGCTGGGCGTTGAGCGACGAGGATCGTCAGGCCGTCCGGGCTCGAGTCGGCAAGCCACGCTATCGGGGCAAGCCCTCGGCGACCCACCGGTACACGGCGGAGGACTACGGTCTGACCGACGGGGGGATCCGGGAGCGGATGGGCTGGAACGCCCGTTGACCGACGACCGACGCGGTGGTGAGCCGTGCTGGACTCGAACCAGCGACCCTCGCCTTAAAAGGGCGGTGCTCTACCAACTGAGCTAACGGCCCGCGTCGTCTCGCGACCGGCACAGGGTAGCGATCTGTTGCCGACGGTTCAAGAGCCGATCCCCGCCTGCAGACCGAACATCAACGGAATCGACGGCATCCCTTCGGGGAGATCGTAACGACGACCCTCTCGAGGGCGAAGATCGTCCCAGATCGTGCACCCGTTGACATAGGGGTATTCCTCGAATCGATCGACATGGAGTCCCGCTGACGAGATCGCCGTCAGGATCTGCCCCATCGACCAGGCGTACTCGACGCAACGTTCCGGATTACTGAACGCCCGCACACCTTCGACATGCCCCGATGGCGTCAAACCTCCGCCGGAGTCCGCGACGTAGTCGCCGATCCCCTCCTCGAGTACTTGACGCACGCCGCCGGTCCCGTAGGGGTGGCGAACGGTCCAGTCCCGATCCAGCATCATCGCCACCGGATGGAACTCCATCACGACCAACTGCCCGCCCGGTGCCAGAACATCGCGAATACCGCCGGCCCATCGCTTCAGATCGCTGAGCCAGCAAAGAGCGCCGTAGGACGCGAACACGAGATCGAATCGCTCGGACGCATTCTCAAGCCAGTCGTAGACGTCCTGTCGTTCGAAACGAGCGGCGATCCCGCTCTCTTCGGAGAGCGTCCGCGCATGCTCGATGGCGACGTCGCTGATGTCGACGCCCAGGACATCGGCCCCTAATGCGGCCAACGAGAGCGAGTCCTGTCCGGAGTTGCACTGCAGATGCAACAGACGACGACCGGCAAGCGGTCCCAACAGATCCAGCTCCTCGGGAAACAGCGTGCTGCCGCCGTCACGCAGAAACGCCGCCTCATCTCGCTTATGACTGTTGTGGGCCCGTGTCGCCTCGTTCCACGAGCGACGGTTCTGTTCGTGATCGGCGCGGGACATACGAGCTACGCCTTGAGCTGGCGCTCCAACCACGAGCCGGGCTTGAGGATGCTCTGCTCGCGATCGGGTCCGACACCGACCATCGCGACCTCGCTACCGATGACCTCGGCCAGCCGCTCCGCGTACTTCTTTGCGTTAGACGGTAGCTCTTCCCAACTTCGAATGGCGGTCGTGTCGCACATCCAACCGGGGTGACTCTCGTAGATCGGCTCGATCGTGGCGGTCGCCGCCGTGGACGCCGGTAGCGCACGGATCGGCTTGCCATCCAGACGGTAGCCGGTACAGATCTGAATCTCTTCAAACGTATCCAGGACATCCACCAACGTGATGGCCACCGCGTCGAATCGATTGACGCGGTTGGCGTAACACGCCGAGACGCCGTCGAACCAACCGCAGCGACGGGGACGACCGGTCGTCGTGCCGAACTCCTTGCCACGAACACGCATCTTCTGCCCGAAGCCGTCGTCGCCGTCTTCCAGTTCCGTCGGCATCGGCCCGGCGCCGACGCGGGTGGCGTAGGCCTTGAAGACGCCCACACAACCGGTCACGAGACTCGGCGCGACCCCCAGACCGGCGCACAGGCTACCGGTCAGCGTGTTGGAACTGGTGACAAATGGGTACGACCCGTGATCCAGATCCAGCAGCGTCCCCTGGGCACCCTCGAACAGCACCGACCGTCCCTCGTCGATCCAGTCGTTCAACACCAACGCCGTGTCGGCCACGTGGGGTGCAAGACGCTTCCAGTGTTCATGGGCCGAACGGGCGGCGGACTCGGCGGACTCGATCTCGATGCCGGATTCACGCAACCGCTCGACGGACGGAGTTCCGAGGATTCGTTCGATGAGACAGGTCAGATGGTTCAGGTCCGCGAGGTCGGCGACACGAACACCCCAACGTGCGGCCTTGGCCTCGTAGGTCGGACCGATGCCACGCAGGGTCGTGCCGATCTTGTTGGGGGCGTCGGCGACGGTCTCCCGCTGTGCGTCCAACTGTTTAAGAACCGGCAGGATGACGTGGGCCCGGTCGCTGATGAACAGCCGATCGGCGTAGGAGATCCCCGCCTCGGTCAGACCGTCCAGTTCGGCAAGAAGCTGTGGCAGATCCATGACCGTGCCGTTGCCGATGACGATCTTGACGTCGGGACGGAAGACACCGGAGGGAACATGATGCAACGCGTAACGATCGTCGCCGATGATGACGGTGTGGCCTGCGTTGGGGCCGCCCTGGAAGCGAGCGACGACATCGAACTTCTCGCAGAGAAGATCGACCAACTTGCCTTTGCCCTCGTCGCCCCACTGGGCGCCCACGACCGCGATGTGTGGCATCTGAACCCGGTTCTTGCGTCCACGGGGACGGAACGGTCCTACGGATCACCCGCAGAGCCGCGTGGATGTTAGCACGGCCCAAGAGGCCCTGTGCTAGCATCCCGGCGGGCGTTTTCTCGCCGTTTTTGAGGGACGAAACCCCATGGCCACACGCATCAGAATCGATGGGAGCCGACTCTCCCTCACGGATGTCGAGCGGATCGCCGATGGCGCACCGTGTGTCCTGTCGGCGTCGGCCGTCAAGCTCGTGCGGGAGTCCCGGCGGGTCGTCGAACACGCGATCGCCGGTGGCGGGCAGGTCTACGGTGTCAACACCGGCTTCGGCCATCTGAGCAACGTCGGGATCGCCGACAAGGACCTCGACGCGCTCCAACGAAACCTGATCCGAAGCCATTGTGCCGGCGTGGGCGACCCCCTCCCCCAGCGGACGGTGCGTGCCATCCTTGCGCTACGCGCCAACTGTCTCGTCCGTGGCCATTCGGGTCTTCGAGTCGAGACGGTGCGTCGACTGCTGGACTACCTGAACAAGGGCATCCATCCGGTGGTCCCGGAGAAAGGCAGTGTCGGCGCGTCGGGAGACCTGGCGCCGCTGGCGCACATCGCAGTCACGCTGATCGGCGAGGGCGAGGTGTTCCTGGAGGGCAAGCGGATGCCCACGGCCCGTGCGTTGAAACGGGTCGGCCTGCAGCCACTCGCGCTGAAGGCCAAGGAGGGGCTGGCGCTCATCAACGGCACCCAGGTGATGTCGGGGATCGGCATCCTGGCGTTGCTGCAGGCTCGCCGACTGACGATTGCCGCCGACGCCATCGGTGCCATGACCCTCGAGGCGCTGCTGGGCTCCCATCGTGCATTCGACAAACGACTCCATGACGCCCGCCCCCAGAAGGGCCAACGGGAATCTGCGGCCAACCTCCGCCGTCTGCTTCGCAAGAGCGAACTGGTCAAGACCCACATCGACTGCGGCAAGGTGCAGGACTGTTACTCCCTGCGATGCATCCCACAGGTCCACGGGGCCGTGCGGGACGGCCTGGACTACGTGCAGCAGGTGCTGGCGATCGAGGTCAACTCCAGCACCGACAACCCGATGGTCTTCATCGATCAGGATGAGATGGTCTCCGGTGGCAACTTTCACGGGCAGCCGGTCAGCCTGGCACTGGATCATCTGGGAACGTCGGTCTGTTCGCTGGCGACCATCAGCGAGCGACGGATCGAGCGACTCCTCAACCCCGCCCTCTCCGATCTACCGGCGTTCCTGGCCAAGGATCCCGGACTCCATTCGGGGTTCATGATGGCCCACGTGACCGCGGCGGCGCTGGTCTCGGAGAACAAGGTGCTGGCCCATCCCGCAAGCGTCGACACGGTACCGACCTCGGCGGGCAAGGAAGACCATGTCTCGATGGGGGCGCATGCCGCACGGAAGGCGGCGACGATCGTCGAGCATGTGGCGACGGTCCTGGCCATCGAGTGGCAGTGTGCGGCGCAGGCCCTGCACCATCGACGCCCGCATCGCGCCGGCGTCGGTGTCGAGGCTGCGAGGGACTGTCTACGTCGCATCGGCGTGAAGCTGGTGAAGGAAGACCGCGCCCTCAGCGGCGACATCGAAACCGCGCGAGACGCGCTGTTGAGCGGTGAGCTGGTGAAGACCCTGAAGTAAGAGGTCGGGTTGGTGGACGGCAAGGGGCTCGAACCCTCGACCTCGGCGTTGCGAACGCCGCGCTCTCCCAGCTGAGCTAGCCGCCCATGGACCCCTGGTCCTGCTCTACCACCGTTGGTGGGGCGTACTGGATTTGAACCAGTGACTTCCACCGTGTGAAGATGGCACTCTACCGCTGAGTTAACGCCCCAACGGGTCGTGGCAAAGCCCCGAACTTATAGCACAGCCCCCTTACACCCTCCAGAGCTCCACGCCGGCCGACTCCGGGGCGGTTCCGACGAGGGTGTCCGTCGATCCATCCTTGAGAATCGTGACGGTTGCCGTCGACCCAGCAGGGCGTCGATGGACCCCCAGCACCAGCGACGCCAGATCGCGAAGGACCCGTGGGCCGGCGTCCCCCAACAGATAGACCGACGGCCCGGCGGCCTCTCGAAGGCAGCCGCGCAGGGCGGCGGGAAACAGTGCCTCCAGCTGCCGCCCTTCGACATGGTTCCGTGGAACGATCGCCTTGGCGGCATGCCCGAGCCGGTAGTGGCGACCCAGGGACAGGCTGAGGAGCTCGTCGTCCGTCGGCTGCGCCCGAGTGTGGGCGAACAGATCCCGTGCGCGAACGGCCACGCCGCGATCCGCCAGGCGACAGCAACCGGCGTGTGGAGCCGGCCACGGGCCACCTTCCGTCGTCTCGGCCCAACGAAGCTGGAACCGCCGGGAGGTCCCGTGGAGTTCCGACCGTGGAAGACGATCGAAGATCGGATCCTCGAGTGGTAGCGAATGATTGGCCAGCGGACGACCCACCCGCCCGCTCACGCCTGCGTCACGATCGATCTGCAGCAATCGTCGTCGCGTCTGATCCGTCCGGCGTTGCCCGACCACGTCGGCGGTGGCCAGCCAGCGGATGCCCCGCCGCTCCGCCTCGGCGGCCGCCTGCCTCAACATCTGGACTCGACCGTCCAGGCATGGCTCGGACGGGCCGCCACCGGGTTGTCGCAACCCCCGCGCGTAGATCGCCCGTCCATCCAGAACGGTCGTCGTGGTCACGCCCAGCCGCTCCCACGCCCCGCATTGCAGGGTCTTTCGTCGGCTCTCCGGGATAAACCCGGTCTCGAAGTGGAGCGCGTGAACCTCGAAGCCGTGTGTCACCAGTCGATGAGCGGTGACACAGCTGTCGAGTCCACCGGCGCTCAACAACAGAATAGGATTGCTCAAGTCCCGGGCTCCGGTTTGACACTTTAAAAACCTGGACATTATCCTCTTTGGGTGACTTGCCGCCTACAGCCTGGAGATCGCGCCGCCTCCCACCGCCGTTGGCGTGGCCGAGTGTGGGTCGTTCTGCTGCTGACGTCTCTGGCGCTGACGGTCTCCGCGGAGGAAGCAGGTGCACCCGCGCGGTCCGCCGCGACATCCTTCGGGCAGGCCCTGGAGTCCGCAGATACGCGCTCCCTCGCCCGACACTTCCCCACCAGCGGTCGTGTGCGTTTGCAACTGGATCGTCTTGTCGGTCGCGAACACGGGTTCTATAGCTCCCAACAGGTCGTGACCCTCCTGCGGACGTTCCTTCAGGAGGGCTCGGTAGACGGCTTCACCGTGATCGCCGTTGAGGCCCCCACCGAACAGTTCGCGCGTGTCGACGCGACCGCACGGATCACCAATCACAAGGGCGTCACCCGACCGGCGACGCTGCGACTCCATCTCGAGCGCGAACGGGACCGCTGGGTGGTCCGCGAGTTGCGGGAAGAGGCCCCATGACCGAACGCGCGGGTCGCCCACTGGCGATCCAGCTGGCGCTCGTCGTCATCATCCCGCTAGTCGTGTTGCTGATCCTGGTGACCACCTGGCCCGGTCAGGTCGATGCACAACGACGGGCCGACGACACGGCCCTGTACGTCCGTAGTGAAATCGATCAACGACTTGCGGCCATGCGAGACGTGCTTGCCGCACCGCCTCTCGACGACACGGAGATCGCGGACCCCGTCATCGAGGGCCCCCTCGCCGGGCAACTGGAAGGGATGGCGCTCTTCGATCGTCGGGGTCTTCGAGTCGCCTGGTGGGGCAACCCGGCGACCCTCGACGACCCGTCGATCCCATCGGCCGACAGGGATGGGCGCGTGCGAAAGGACGGCATCCTCACCCGGTTGATCCTGTCGGTCGGAGGGGATGTCGACGGACAAACCCTCGTGGCCACCTGGATCCTGGACTCCAACCTGACGGCCCGTCGTTTCGCTCCGAACCTCCCGCGCCCCCTACGACGCGACACCAACCTACAGATTCGGTGGTACGACACCGATGCCGACCCGATGGTCGACCCAACGCCGTGGAGTCGTGAGGCGGACGCCGACAACCCCGAGGCCCACGGTGCCGGCGCACTTCTGACGACACCGGCCGGCAACGACCTGGGTTACGTGTGGGTCGTGCCCACCCCGGCGGCCTTCCAGAAAGAGCTTCGCGTTCGCGAGTCCCTGGCCCTTGCGGTCGCGCTCCTCGTCGGCGGGCTCGCCATCGTGATCATGCGTGGCTGGCGACTGGGTTGGGTCGGCGTCGGCTGGCCGCTGGCGGTGATCGTCTTCGGTCGCCTCGGGCTGGCCGTTGCGCGCTCCCCGTTCGAACTGCTGCCCAGGGATCTCGGCTCCGCACGGCTCTGGGGTGTCTTTCCCCTCGGCACGCTGATGGCGTCTCCGGCCGATCTACTCCTGACGACCCTGGCGATCTACCTGCTGGTGCGGATCCTCCTCCGACAGACACGGTCCCTTCACGGAGCCGTCGTGCGGGGACTCTACGCGGTCCTCGCACTCGGGCTGGGCGGCACGCTGTGGTGGCTGACCCGAACGCTGGCGGAGGACGCCCGCATCTGGCTCCTCGAGAGCGGCCCTCCGGTTCCGATCAACGCTCAGGGCCTGCTGGTGGCGTCCCTGGCATTGTGGATCCTGGCGATCTGCCGACTCCTCCTCGCCGCCACCGGCAGCGGCCTCATCGAACGGATTGGCAGCGGTCGACGTAGCGCGACGGTCGTGCTGGCGGTCGTGCTCTCCGCCGGCGTCATGATCTCGCTGCAAGCACGGCGTGACGGACTGGCGCTGGAGCGCCTGCGAACCGAGGTCGCTCCGCAGATCGTCGAACAGGATGTTCGGCGGTCGGCGGCACTGACGTCAGCCCTGGAGGGCGTTCGCGATCACTTCCGCAACACCGACGCCTCCAGCGACCCGCGAAGCTCACGCACGACGTTTCTTGCCTATCACTTCTGGATGCGCAGCGAACTGGCGAGTAGCGGCTACAAGTCCTCGCTGGAGTTCTACAACGTCAACGACGAACGCTTCAGTCAGTTCGGCTTCGATCTGCCGCTGTTCATCGAACCACGAGGCGAAGCGCTGGAGTCCGCAGAGGACGCCCCGATCCTGGTCTACGAGGAAGACTACGTCGACGCCGTCTCGCGCTCGCGGGCCTTGCTGCACGGCGAGACCTCGGTCTGGCGCGACGGGGAGCGTCTGGGTCGCGTCGTGGGTCACATCCTGGACGAACCGGAGAACCTCCCCTTCCAACCGGCCGCCCGCCCCTATCTCCAAGCCCTCGGTACGGGATTCATGGATGCCATCGGCGACGCGTTTCGCGATGGGCCGCAGCACGTGCTTTACGACACATTCGGTTCGATGGTGATGAGTAGCGTCGACGAGGCGCCCGCCTGGAGTCAAGAGCTTCGCGAAGCGGGTCTCTCCCGCGAGGAGGTTGCGGTCTCGGCGGGCGAGCGAGACTATCGCGGGTTTGCGCTGGAAGAGAGCGGTCGACTTCATCTCCTCCTGCTACCGGAGCGGACGACGATCGAACGGCTGGCCGGCGTGGTTCGACTGGCCCTTGCCGTGGTTTTTCTGTTCATCATCACGGACTTCTGGCCACGGAAGGGTCCGACCTGGCGCGTACGTGAGCTCCGTCGCTGGTTTACCGGCTCGGTCTATCGAAAACTTCTGACGACGATGCTGGTGGCGTCCATCCTGCCGCTGCTGGGGCTCGCCATCGTCATGCAGGCCGTGCTCGAACGTAACGGCCAACGGGACCTCCGCAAGAGCGCCACCCGGCATGTCGCGGCGGCCCAGCGGATCCTCGAGGACTACCTCACGCCACCGGACCTCGACGACGGCTACGACGTTGCCACCATCAACGACGAGATCCTGCAATGGTTGCGTCCGGTGGTGGGGCAGGAGATCCACGTCTACGAGAACGCGAATCTGGTGGCCAGCTCGAAGCGAGAGTTGTTCGACGGCGGATTGTTGCCGTCACTGCTTCGACGCGAGATCCACGACGCGTTGGTCGATGGTGGACAGTCCAGCACGCTGAGGCAACAGTCCCTGGGATCCATCACCGTCCCCGTAGCCTTCGCCCCGGTCCGCACCGCCGACCCCCACAGCGAATTGATCGTTGCGGTCCCGATGATCTACGAGGAGAAGGAGATCCGACGGTCGGTCAAACGAGTCCGTGACCTGATCCTGCTCGCGACGGTGACACTCCTCGCGTTGCTCGCGGTCGTCGCGTCGCGTCTTGCCCGTTCGGTCTCGCGACCGGTCCGTGAGCTGGTCCACACGACCCATCGGCTGGCGGCGGGAGAGTACGAGACACGAGTCAAGGCCCAGACCGAGGACGAACTGGCGGAACTGGTCCGTAGTTTCAATGTGATGGCGGTCTCGCTATCACGACAACGAGCCGATCTCGAGCGACGACGGGATTACGTCGAGACGCTGCTGCGCCACGCCACCACCGGTGTCATCTCCACCGACAACCGCGGGCGGATCGTGACGCTCAACCCTGCGGCCCAGCGGCTGCTCGATGTCGGCGAGCCGCCGCCGGACGGCGATCCGCTGCCGCTGCATCGGCTTCTCGCCGCCCCGGCGCTACGGACACTTCGCGAGCGACTGGACCAACCTGCGCGAGACGACGGCGTCCCGTTCGAGGTCGATCTGGACTTCCCCGATGGTGTGCGACGCGTGCGCTGCGTACGGGTCTCGTTGCCGGGTGACGATCGAGGGGCGGTCGGCGCGCTGCTCCTGCTCGATGACGTCACCGACCTGATGCGAAGCAATCAGTTGGAGGCATGGGCGGAGATGGCTCGGGCGATCGCCCATGAGATCAAGAATCCACTGACGCCGATCCAGCTATCGGCGGATCATCTCGCGCGCCTGCTCAAGGACTCCGATGTTCTCCCCTCGCCGTCGGTCGAGGCCTGTCTCGTCACCATCGGCAAGCAGGTCACCAACCTCTACGAGATCGCGGGCGAATTCTCCGCCTACGCCAAGATTCCGGACCTGACCCTGCATCGCATGGCCTCCGATGAGTTCCTCCGGGAAGCCCTCTCACCCTACCGCTCCGCCAGTCCGGAGGGTATTGAGATTGCCGAGAGTTACGACACCGCAGCCGAGATACGGGTCGACGCCCGCGTGCTGTCCCGTGCGCTGGTCAACCTGATCGAGAACGCCCTGGCAGCGATGCCCGACGGTGGGCGCCTGGCGATCCGATCGCTGCAGGAGGCCGATCAGGTCGTGATCGAGGTTGAGGACAGCGGCGTCGGTCTCAGTGATGAAGTCCGGCGACGACTCTTCGAACCGTACTTCTCCACCAAGTCCTCCGGAACGGGCCTGGGTCTTGCCATCGTCAAACGGTCGGTCGAGGCCCACCAGGGAACGATTGATGTCGAGAGTCAGGCCGATCGCGGCACGGTATTCCGGATCAAGCTCCCGATCGTCGGCGGCTGACGCGGGTATACTGCCGACGATGAGCGATGGAGCCTCCCCGGACAATCGGCGGGCCTGGTTTGACGACGGCCTACGATTCGAGTGCCAATCGGACTGTGGCGACTGTTGTCGCAATCACGACAACTACAGCTACGTCTATCTGGACAGTGCCGAGGCGGTCGCGATATCGGGACACCTCGGGATCTCGCTCGAGGCATTTTGCGAGCGCTATACCGCCGTCGAGGATGGCGATCTGATTCTCCGCATGGATCAACCGGACTGCCCGTTCCTCGATGGCGCGCGCTGCTCGATCTACGAGTCCCGACCCACCCAGTGCCGAACCTTCCCGTTCTGGCCGGAGAATCTGACCAGCCGAAAGCGCTGGAACGACCTCGCCGGTTTCTGCCCGGGGATCGATCGTGGGACGTTGATACCCGTCGAGACCATCCTTACCACCGCCCAAGAACACGAAACCCGTCATGACGAGGAGTAACTCCATGACCTCCGCAACACGAACCTCGACGTGGGCCCTGGGATGCCTGCTCACCCTTTCGCTGCTCGGCTGCAGCCCGACGACGGAAGCACCCGCCTCCGTCACGGAGACGCCCAGCAAGGGTGGCACCCTCGTGATCGGCTCGAAGAGCGATGTTCAGACCTGGAACGAGTACCTCAATGCCGACGCCCCGACGTTGAAGGTCTTGCGACGGATCCACCTTCCGCTGGCGCGGGTCACCGACCCGTCGATCCTCGACGATTCTACGGTCGAACCGTTACTGGCGGCGTCGTGGTCCATCGACGAGGACGAACCGGCCATCACCTTCACGCTGCGAGACGCGACATGGAGCGACGGACAACCGATCGTCGCCCAGGATGTCCGCTTCACCTGGCAGGCGCAGACCTCCGCGGACGTCGGCTGGGGCTCGGCCGCCAGCAAGCGGTTCATCGACGACGTCGAGGTCGTCTCCCCCGAGGTCGTCGTCTTTCGTTTCAGCCAGCGTTATCCCGACATGCTTGCCGATGCGATCGACGGCGGAATCCTCCCCGCCCATGTCTACGGCACGATCCCGCTGGTCGACTGGAAGACCCACGACTGGTCCACGGTCGACATCGCCTCCGGTCCCTACCGACGGGCGGACCATACGATCGGCCAACAGGTCCGCCTCGTCCGCAACCCCTCCTACTACAACGCCGATGACGTGTACCTCGACGAGGTGGTCGTTCGTGTCGTTCCGGATGACACCAACCTGATGCAGCAGCTCACATCCGGCGATATCGATTTCGTGGATGGCATCCCACAGGATTCCGCCGATCGTCTCGCGACGGATGACGGCATCGATGTGGGCGGCTACCGACTTCCCAACTACGACTACATCGGCTGGAACGGTGCCCGCCCACCCCTCGATAACCCGGCCGTCCGACGGGCCCTGACGATGGCCATCGATCGTGAAGAGCTGGTGGATACGCTGCTGTTCGGCTATGGCCGCGTCGCCTCCGGTCCCGTCCCCTCGTCCCACTCGGCCCATGACGGGTCGGCCGGACCCTGGCCGACCGACGCGGAGACCGCGCGTACGCTTCTGAACGAAGCCGGGGTCGAGGGGTTGAAGATCACGCTCCTGACCAACGTCGGCAATCGGATTCGCTCCGATGCGGCGATCCGGATTCAGAGCCAACTTCAGGCGGTCGGTGTCGAGATCGAGATCCGTACCGTCGAACTGAGTGCGTTGCGAAGACAGGTAGCCGGTGGGGATTACGACGCGTACCTCGGTGGATGGAACTTCTCCGGCAAGATCGAACTCACCGGTCTGTTCCACTCGAAGCGTCGCTTCCCCGATGGATTCAACCTCGTCGCCCTTGAGTCCCCGGAGGTGGATGCGATCCTCGATCGCCTCGACGCGGCCACCGATCACGAGGGCTACCGAGTCGCCGCCGGCGAGTTGCAGCATGCGATTCGCGAGGTCCAACCGTACACGTTCCTGTTCGAGAAGGAACGGGTCGCAGCGTGGAGCGGGCGGGTCCGGGGCGTGACGCTCAACGACACGTTCGACACCTACGCCCACCTCGAATCATTCTGGGTCACTGGCGACGGAGGTTGATCGCTTGGCGAGTCTGATCCTGCGTCGTCTCTTGCTGGCGATCCCGATCGCGCTGGCCGTCGCGACTCTCCTGTTCGTCCTGCTGGAGACCGCACCCGGTAGCCCGGCCGACGCCCTACTGGGCGACGCGCCGGTCCCACCCGAGGTTCGTGATCGTGTGGAGCGGGCCTACGGCCTCGACCGGTCGCCCATCGAACGTTACGCAGCATGGGTCAAGGGGTTGGCCGTCGGCGACCTCGGCTGGTCTCCGACCCTCCGCCGGCCCGTCTCGCGTGCGCTGGCCGAGGCGTTGCCGCCGACCCTGCTGCTGGCCGGCTCGGCCCTGATCCTCCAGCTGGCACTCGGGGTCTTCCTCGGCTGGCTCTCTGCCGCCTATCGGGACCGTTGGCCGGATCGTCTTCTCGGCGGCATGAGCTGGACGATCTACTCGCTGCCGACGTTCTGGCTGGGGTTGATGGCGATCGTCGTCTTTTCGAGCCGTCTCGGTTGGTTCCCCGCGTCGTCGATGCACGCCGTCGGTGTCGAGAAGATGTCGTCCGTCGGCCGTGGACTCGATCTCGTCTGGCACCTGACCCTGCCGACGTTGGTTCTGGGATTGTCCTCGGCGGCCGCGCTGACCCGCTTCGTACGAACCGGTCTTCTCGATGCGATGAGCCAACCGTTCATCCGTGCGGCCCGCGCCCGTGGCGCCGGACTGTCACGTCTCCTGACCGGGCACGCCCTTCGCCACGCGCTGCTCCCCGTGGTCAATCTGCTCGGGCTCTCGCTGCCGATCCTGGTGTCCGGCTCCCTCGTGGTGGAAGTGATCTTCGGCTGGCCGGGGATGGGCTCTCTCACCTATCGCGCGATCCAGGCCCGAGACCCGTCGCTGGTGATGGCCGCGGCCCTGATCTCGGCGGTCCTCGTGGTCATCGGAAACCTGTTTGCCGACGTCGGCATGCTGCTCCTGGATCCCCGGATCCGATCGAAGCAATCGACATGAGCCGACGTCGAATCGGAAGCAACCTCGCGTGGGGCTGCCTGGCACTCCTGGCGGGGGTGGCGACGCTCGCGCCATACCTCGGACTGCGGAACCCCACCGAGCATCAGGACCCGCGTCTACTTCGCGAACGCCCCCCGCTGACAAGGCTGCTCAGCGTCGAGCGCCCCGACGGCGACAAGCTCTTCTTCGAAACCTACGAACCGACGGAACAGGGACTGATGATCCGGCGTGGCGAGGAACAGACGCTGCTGGTGGCGGTCGCCCCGGCGGACGTGTCGAACGAGGTCTTCTGGCTTGGCACCGATCGATTCAGTCGAGACCTGCTGAGCCGTCTGCTCTACGGCGCAAGAGCCAGCCTGATGATCGGGCTCCTGGCGGCGGCTCTGGCCCTGGGACTCGGCGCGTTGATCGGTGGCATCGCGGGGCTGGGCGGGGGCTTTCTGGACGGCCTGCTGATGCGATTCACGGACCTGACCCTCACGGTGCCACGTCTGTTCCTGGCGATGCTTCTGGTCGCCCTCTACGGCCCCGGTGGCTGGACCACGGTCCTCGTGCTGGGCGGGACGAGCTGGATGACAGCCGCGCGTCTGGTTCGGGGAGAGATGCTTCGTCAGTCGGCCGCCCCGTTTGTCCAGGCCGCCCGTGCGGCGGGCCTCCCGCGCTGGCGCATCGGGATCCTCCATCTGTTCCCCGCGGCCCTGACCGCACTGGGGGTGGAGGCGACGTTGCGGGTCGGTGAGACGATCCTCCTCGAGGCGACTCTGTCGTTCCTCGAGCTGGGCGTGCAGGAGCCCACGCCCTCGTGGGGCAACCTGATCCGATCCGGTCAGGCCAGCCTGCCCCACGCGTGGTGGATCGCCCTGTTTCCCGGGCTGCTCATCGCGCTGACCGTCATCTGCTGTGCCTCACTCTCCGAGAGGCGCCGCTCGATCGGCTAGAATCGGGCCGCGAGATCCGACCGCAGGCGGGAGAGACGCAAACGTGAAACGAATCGTCAACTGGATCGATGGAAGCGCCACCCCACCGAAGGCGGATCGCTGGCTCGACAACGTCGACCCCGCCACCGGCGAGACCATCGCCCGGGTCGCCGACAGTGACGCGGCGGACGTCGATAGAGCAGTCGACGCGGCACGAAGGGCGTTCCCGGCTTGGGCCGCAACTCCGGCCGCCGACCGCTCACGACAACTCCATCGAATAGCCGATGCGCTAAAGAGCAGGATCGACGACTTCGCGCGGGCGGAGTCCGAGGACTCGGGAAAGCCGTTGACCGCGGCCGGCACCGTCGATATCCCGCGGGCCGTCACGAATTTTCGCTTCTTCGCGGATGCCATCCTGCACGGAGAGGATCAGGCCCATCTCATCGATCGGAGCGCGCTTAACTACACACTGCGAAGACCGCGTGGCGTCGCCGGCCTGATCTCGCCGTGGAACCTGCCGCTCTACCTGCTGACCTGGAAGATCGCACCGGCCCTCGCCACCGGAAATACCGTGGTCGCCAAGCCGTCGGAGTTGACACCCACGACGGCCTTCATGCTTGGCGAGCTGACAGGCGAGGCGGGGCTCGCACCCGGAGTCCTCAACATCGTTCAGGGACACGGCGCCGGCTGTGGAGCGGCGATCGTCGATCACAAGGACGTCCCGGCCATCTCGTTCACCGGTGGCACGATCACCGGTCGCGCGATCGCGACGAGCGCGGCGAGTCAGTTCAAGAAGGTCGCTCTTGAGTTGGGTGGCAAGAACCCGACCCTCGTCTTCGACGACGTCGACATCGATCGCGTCGCCGCCGAGGCGACTCGCGCCGCCTTCAGTAACCAGGGTCAGATCTGTCTCTGCGGATCCCGACTCCTGCTCCACGAGGCGATCTACGAACCGTTCGTCGACCGTCTCGTCGAGCACGCGAAGCGGTTACGGTGCGGCGACCCGCTCGAGGACGGAACGACCCAGGGGGCGTTGATCTCCGCCGATCATCTACGGAAGGTCCAGGGCTTCATCGAGACTGCGCAAGAGGCCGGCGGCGTGATCCGTTGCGGTGGCAAGCCACCGGAGGATCTGCCTCCGCGGGTTCGCGACGGTGCGTTCCTGGAGCCCACCGTCATCACCGGTCTTCCGGACGACTGCCGCGTGCTTCACGAGGAGATCTTCGGTCCGGTTCTGACGGTGCAGAGTTTCCGTGACGAGTCCCGTGCCCTGGCGCTGGCCAACGGCACCCCGTACGGTCTCGCCGCGTCGGTCTGGACCCGCGACCTCGATCGCGCCCATCGTGTCGCCGACGCGCTCCACAGCGGCACCGTCTGGGTCAACTGCTGGATGCTCCGAGATCTCAGAGTCCCGTTCGGCGGGATGAAGTCCAGTGGCGTGGGTCGCGAGGGTGGCCGCGAGGCCCTGGAGTTCTTCACGGAGCCCAAGAACGTCTGCCTGAAGCTGGACGATTCCATCCCACCGGAGCCACTCTGATGACACCCACACCCGATGACGAACGCACCGTCAGCCGGCGCGCCCCGGAACCGGTGGGCGCGTTCCCCCACGCCCGCCGGGTCGGCAACCTCCTGTTCCTCTCAGGAATCGGGCCCAGGGTTCGCGGGAGCGCGTCGATCCCCGGGGTCACGCTCGATCAGGACGGCAAGATCCTCGCCCACGACATCGAACTCCAGTGTCGGACGGTGTTCGAGAACGTTCGCACGGTCCTGGAGGACGCCGGCAGTAGCTGGGATCGGATCGTCGATGTTACGGTCTTCCTGACGCACATGCAGGACGACTTCCCTACGTTCAATCGACTTTATGCGGAAGCGTTTGCAGAGAACCAGCCGACACGCACGACGATGGAAGTGAACTGCCTGCCGACGCCGATCGCCATCGAATTGAAGGTGATCGCCACCATCGACGACTGAGCTACAACGTTCGAAGCACCGCCCGCACCGGCGACCCGTCAAACCCCGCCAGCTTGAGCGGAAGCGCGATCAACTCGTACTCGCCTTCGGGAATCTCGTTCAGCAACAGGCCTTCCAGAATCAGGATGCCGTGCTCTCGACAGGCGGCGTGCGCCGTTAGGTGCTTGGCGTCGACGAGGTCGACGCTGGGCATGTCGACGCCGATCAGCCGTACGCCGCGACGAGCGCACTCGGTGACGAACTCCGGCTGCAGCCCTGCGAAGCCCTCGCCAATCGATCGGCGAGGATCGGGGTAACTATTCGTCGCGACCAGGAGTCGCTCGCCGAGTTCACCCTCCGGAAGTCGGTCCGCTGCCACCCGCTCACCCGCCGGCGTCTCCGCTCGGACAAGACGACAGCGACCCAGATAACGGTCCAGCGACTGGCTGGCCATGTCGCCGCCGTCACGGTCGTAGTGCGAGGGTGCGTCGGCATGCGCACCGAGGTGGACCGTTGCGTGCAGCGACGACAACGTCAGGTGGTCCCCGCGGGCGAGATCCAGCAACACCTCTCGGGTGGGGGGCGTATCCCCCGGGAAAACCTGAAGCCCCCCATCGATCGTAGGCGTCAGATCGTAGAGCTTGCGGTCGGGATCAGAACTCATGCCGGATGGCCCACAGGTCGGGAAAGATCGGCTGGAACAGCGACCGCTTGAGGAACTCGACCCCGAGACTGCCGCCGGTCCCGTGCTTGTTGCCGATCGTGCGTTCGACCAGCTTCACATGCCGATAGCGCCATTCCTGGAGCCCCTCGTCGACATCCATCATCAGTTCGAGCAGGATCCCGACCGATGGCTCCGTGCGATAGAGCTGCAGCAGTCCCTTCTGGACGGTGGCGTCCGGTTGGGTCGTCTGCCCCTCACGATCGAGGACCTCCTGCGGGACTTCCAGGCCGCGACTCGCGAGGAACCGGTAGAAGCCGTCTACCACGGACGGGCCGTCGAGCCGGCGACGGAGTTCGTCGTAACCGAACCACTCGGGCTTGACATGCTTCAGCGCACCTTCGCGCTTGTAGCCCAACGCGTACTCCGCCATCCGAAACTGTATCGACTGGAACCCCGACGCGTCATCCAGCCGATCGCGAAAGGAGTTGAACGACATCGGTGTCATGGTCTCGAGGATGTCCAGCTGCCCGACCAGCGTCTTCACGATCATCCGGACCCGCTTGAACGTCGCGATCGGCCCGAACAGCTCGTTATCGCGAAGATCCCGCTCGGCGCGATCCAGTTCGTGAAGCAACTGCTTGAACCACAGTTCGTAGACCTGATGGATCACGATGAAGAGCAGCTCGTCGTGCTCCTCGGGATCCGACTGCGGATCCTGCAGCGCCAGCAGGCGATCCAGCTGCAGGTAGCTGGAATAGTTGATGGTCACGAGGCCTCCTATCCGCCCGGCAAGAGCAGAAGTCCCAGGATACCCAGAACGACGACGACGACAAACAGAACTCCCAGCCTCAGCTGACGCCGCTGGGCGCTCGCGCGCCGACGCGCATCGTCATACGGGATAAGACTGAAGCTGATCATCGTGTAGAGCGGGATGAACCAGAATGGCAACATCCGCTCGGCCAACGCCTCGCCCCGCTTTCCCAGCTGGAACAGCGGTGACGACACACGATCGCTCATCACATGAAAATTCTCGATCGCCAGGTCGGCGATGGCGTCCGCGTGACGCTTGCGGCGTCGGCTATACTCGCCGAACGCCTGCCCGAGATCTCCCGACGCCTCGCGCAGGCAGGCATCCAGCACGACGCAGTCCTCGAAGGAGGCGTTCGCCCCCTGACCGTAGAACGGCACCACGGCGTGGGCAGCATCTCCCAGCAGGACCACGCGCCCTCCCACATGCCACGGAGAACAGCGAACCGTCACGAGCGAGCTGGTCGGGTTGCGCAGATAATCCTCGACCAGCTCGGGCATCAGCGGGACCGCGTCGGCGAAGTGTGTGCCGAAATGTTCGCGAATCGCGTCGGGCTGCTCCGGGAGCGTAAACCCCGCTTTCCCCTCGAACGGCCAGAACAACGTACAGGTGAACGATCCATCGGCGTTGGGAAGCGCGATCATCATCGAGTTGCCCCGCGGCCATATGTGAAGCGCCTCCCGCTCGATACGAAACGCCCCACCCTCTCCCGCGGGGATGGAGAGTTCCTTGTAACCCAGTGGAAGGTAGTCCTGCGAGTACTGAAACCGGTCGAGACGCTGCATGCGAGCACGCACGGCGGAGAACGCACCATCCGCCCCTACGACGAAGTCCCCTTCGACCGTGACCTCGCCGCCGCCGGGTCGGCTGGCGATCAGGTTGCCCTGCTCGAGATCGACATCACGGACGGTATGTTCGAACAACAACTCGATGCCCTCGTGTCCGGAGGCCGCATCAATCAGCATCTGATTCAGTCCGAGTCGTGAGACCGAACGGATCACATGCTCGGGCTTCGTCCCGTAGGGTTGAAACTTCAACTCCCCCGCGTGGTCGTGAAGCATCCGGCCACGCATCGGGATCGCCATGCCCAGGACGCGTTGTTCCAGGTCGACCCCACCCAGCGCGTTGAATCCGCGCGCCGAGATTGCGAGATTGATCGACCGGCCGCCACCGATTCCCGGTCGGCGAGGGTCGCCCCGTCGCTCGACCAGCTTGACGCGATAGCCGGCCCGGGCGAGGTAGATCGCCATCAGCGACCCGCCAAGGCCGGCCCCGGCAACGATCGCCGTCCGACCGCGCCCGCTCATGAAGCGCCGACGATGTCGCGCAGCCGCTCCGTCAACCGCCACACGTCATGAAAGCTGTTGTAGAGCGGGACGGGCGCGACACGGATCACGTCGGGTTTGCGGACATCGACGATGACACCGGCCTTCTGGAGGGCCTCCTGAACGGGTCCGACATCCTCCCTGAACCTGAGCGACAGCTGACTCCCCCGGGACCGAGGGTCCCGCGGGGTGAGGATCGTCATCCCGGGCAAATCGAGATCGTCGAGACAGTCGATCAGGAACGTGGTCAGCTGGATCGACTTGGCCCGCAACGCCTCGATTCCCGCTTCCTCGAACCATCGCAGTGAGGCCCAGAGCGGTGCCATCGCCAGGATCGGCGGGTTGCTTAGTTGCCAGCCGTCGGCGCTCTCCGTCGGCTGGAACCGGCTCTCAAGATGCATGCGAAAACGACGGGCCGGGTCATGCCCCCACCAGCCCGCGAAACGGGACAGCGAGCGATCCTTAAGGTGACGACGATGAACGAAACAACCGGCGATCGCGCCGGGCCCGGCGTTGAGATACTTGTAGGAACACCAGACGGCGAAATCGACACCGCTCTCGTGGAGATCCAGCGGGACGTTCCCCGCCGCGTGGGCCAGATCGACACCGACCCGGGCCCCGTGGGCGTGGGCAATCTCGGTGATCGCCTTCAGGTCGTACAGCTGCCCGGTGAAGTAGTTCACACCGCCCAGAAGAACCAGCGCGATCCGGTCGCCCTGCGCCTCGAACAGATCCTTGAACGCCTGCAGGTCCACCGTCACGCCGTCATCCGCTGTCGCCGGAACCAGCAAACCGTCGTCTCTGACCCCATGAAACCGAAGCTGCGAGCGAACGGCGAAGTTGTCCGACGGGAAGGCGAACGGTTCCACGAGGATGCGGTTGCGGGTGGCGTCCGGGCGATAGAACGACACCATCATCAGGTGCAGATTGACGGTCAGGCTGTTCATGGCGACAACTTCGTCGGGATGCGCACCCACAAGACGGGCCAGCGGCGCGGCAAATCGCTCGTGGTACGAATACCACGGTCGCTCCCCCTCGAAATGAGCATCGACGGCACGCTGCCTCCAGGCGGTCAACTCCTCATCGACGATGTCCTGGACATTCTTCGGCTGTAGCCCCAGGGAGTTTCCGCAGAAGTAGAGACAGGGTTTTCCTTCGGCGTCGTCAGGGAAATGGAACTGCTCTCGGAAACGCGCCAGCGGGTCGACCGCGTCCAACTCTCGCGCACGGTCCAGGACGGTCACGACGCGCTCCCGGTTTTCAAGCCGAGAAACTCCAGGGCCGTTCCGGACAGGAGTCGCTGACGGGCCGAGTCGTCCAGATCGTCCATGGACTCGATGAGGCGACCCGGTTCCAGTTCTCCCAGCGGGAACGGATAGTCGGTTCCCAGCGCGATACGATCGAGACCGGCACGCTCGATCAGAAACCGCAGGCTCTGCGGATCGTGAACCAAAGAGTCGTAGTAGATCCGCCGAACGTACTCCCCAGGCGAGACCGGGTTATCGACCGCACACAGGTCGGGACGCACATCGAACCCGTGGACGATCCGCCCGACGGTCGCGGGAAACGAGCCGCCCCCATGGGCGAAACCGACCCGCAGATCGGGGTGCTGCTCCAGGCGACCGGAGAAGATCAGGGAGCAGATGGCCATGCTGGTCTCGGCCGGCATTCCGACAAGCCAGGGCAGCCAGTAGTCCTTCGAGCGGTCGGCGCCGAGCATGTCCCAGGGATGGACGAAGATCGCCGCACCCAACTGCTCCGCTCGCTTGAAGATCGGCGCAAGGGACTTGTGGCCAAGTTCGTGCTGGTTGACATGCGAGCCGATCTGAACCCCCGGAAAACCCAGGGTCTCGACGCAGTACTCCAACTCACCGATCGATCGCTGGGGGTCCTGCAACGGCAGGGTCCCGAGACCGACGAATCGGTCGGGACGTCGAGCGACCACCGCTGCGAGGTCGTCGTTTAGCCAACGGGCGATCTCTGCACCATGCTCCGGTCGCGCCCAGTACGAGAACATCACGGGGACCGTCGAGAGAACCTGCATATCGACGCCATGACGGTCGCAGTCGGCGATACGGGCATCGATCGACCAACAGTTCTCCTGGACGACGCGAAAGCACTTGCCGTCCCGCATCATCCGGGCGCAGCCATCCCCCTGGTGCTCGAGATTCACGAACCCCGGGTAGCCGTAACGACGCGCCAGGTCGGGCCACTTCTCGGGAACGATGTGGGTGTGCAGGTCGATTTTCATCGGAGGCCTTCCGGGCGAACGGTCACTTCGTGCCCGGCACCTCCATGACCACACCACAGCTCTTGCAGGTCCTCACGGACTCGTCCGCATAAAACCCCTCGATGATCGGCTTGAGCTGGGTACTGAGATCCTCGAGTTCGAAACTGGCGTTGTGCAGGACCTCCCCGCAGCCCTCGCAGAACCAGCGGAGATGATCCAACTCGCCGGGCTGACGAATCCGCTCGACGACAAGACCGACGGTACCGGCGGGTCGTTGCGGAGAGTGAGGGACGTGGGCTGGAAGAAGAAAGATCTCCCCTTCCTTGATCTCGATATCGCGGGGACCGGACTCCTCCATCACTCGAACGACGATGTCGCCCTCTATCTGATAGAAGAACTCCTCGCCATCCTCGACGTGATAGTCCTTCCGCCGGTTCGGCCCGCCGACGACCATCACCAGGAATTCGCGGTCCTTCCAGACCATCTTGTTGCCGACCGGTGGCTTCAGAGACTCGCGGTTCTCTTCGACCCAGGCCTTGAGATTGTAGGGAGCGAAAGAAGACATGGGCACTTACCTCCTGACCAGCGTCCGTGCAGAGACCCTTATTAACACCGGAGCGGGTTGTGGGGCAAGTTCCGCTACGCCCGGACACCCGTTCCGCGAAGAAAGTTCTGCAACAGGTCGGCACCCACATCGGTCAGGATCGACTCGGGATGAAACTGAACACCCCACACCGGGTGCTGACGATGACGCAGCGCCATCAGCACACCCTCGGGTGTGTGGGCCGTCGCTTCCAGGCAGTCCGGAAGTGTCGACTCGTCGATCACCAGCGAGTGGTACCGCGTCGCGTCGAATTTCGCGGGGAGCCCCTCGAATAGATCGGTGCCGTCATGCACGATCGACGACGTCTTGCCGTGCATCAACGTTGGCGCCTGCACGATGGTGGCGCCGCAAACCTGACCGATGGCCTGGTGACCGAGACAGACGCCGAGGATCGGAATCTTGCCCATGTAGCGCTCGACGACGGCCATCGAAACGCCGGCGTTTTCCGGTCGTCCCGGACCTGGCGAGATCACGATGGCGTCCGGCGCAAGACCGGCGATCGAGCCGACCGTCACCTTGTCGTTCAAACGCACCTCCAACTGCACCCCGAACTGGAGGAATTGTTGAGCGAGGTTGTAGGTGAACGAATCGTAGTTGTCGATCAGCAGAAGGCGCACGTCACTTAACCATGAACTTCACGAAGATCGGGTCCTCGAGTTCCGGCGCGTCCACAAACAATTCGAACTCATGCCCCACGACACCGGTCGTCGGACTGGGGAAGTAGAGCACGTCGATCGTGTAGCCGAACTTGGGTAACGGTAGCGAGTCGTGAACGATCCCACCGAGCGCACGCGTGGGGCTGAATTTGCTGGGGTAAAACGCATAGGCCGCGTAACGATTGAAGACGATTCCCGGTAGCTCCGAGAGGTGCGTCCGGTCGAAGTCGAGGTATTCGTAGCCCTTCATCAACTCGGTCGGCGTTGCGAGGGGATAGCGGTTGCCCTCCTCGTCCATAAGGGTGAACGACTCGCGGGTCAGGGAGATCTGCTTGAGGCCGTTATTGGAGATGGCCACCTCGAGAGGGATATAGGCGGTCTCTTCTCGATAGCGGGTGGCCTTGGTGTCGACAATCAGGGTCATCACATCCCCGTCTTCGATCCAGGCGAACGTCGACAGCTTGCGATCGAGACCTCGCGGATCGTCGGCACGCATCGGAGCCAGCCCCGCGCATCCACTCAGGACCGCGAGCAGCAGGACCAGCAGGACCAGCACGACCACGGACCGGCTATTGACGTACATCATGCTCCCCCTGTCGATCGGTTCGACGTAGAACCCCATCAGGAGGAGGGTATGGGGAGCCATGGGACCCGTCAAGCATTCACGGGGAAAGCCACTGTGATGCCGCAGCACGCATGAGAGCCTCGTCGGCGGGACATTCGTTCAGAAGTTGAAACTGCATCGAACCCTGGGCGATCAGGAGATCGAGGCCGTCGACGACCGCCAAGCCTTCGGCTCTCGCTTGACGGGTCAACTCCGTTCCGTCGGGCCCGTAGACCGCATCCATGACCAACCCACCGGTCAACGGAGTCTCCGCCAGGGACAACTCTGCGAGGGTGCGACACGGTGTGGTCTGCACAAGGAGATCCCACTTCGACCAGCTGGACGGGTCGGCAGGCCCCCAGTCCGCCCCGACGCGGGATGCGAGATCGCGCGCGCGGTCCTCGTGTCGATTGGCGATCACGACTTTGGCGCCCACCGCCGTCAGGGCCACCGCGATTGCGGCCGCCGTGCCACCGGCTCCAAGAATCTGAACCCGTGCACCGTCGAGGTCCAGATGCTTAGAGACGAGTTGAACGGTTGCCGGGCCGTCGGTATTGGCGCCGTGCCACTGCCCCGCCACCCGACGCATCGTATTGACCGATCGGGACACGCTCGCGACGGGATCCAGCGTCTTGCAGTGCTCGACGATTGCCTCCTTGAACGGAACAGTGACGGCCAGACCCTCGGGCGACTCGATCGCTTGGAGGTGGTCAAGATCATCGAGCTCGAGGGGCAGGTAGCGCGTCTCCAGGTCATGCTCTCGCGCCGCGGCACGATGCATCGCAGGCGATGGGCTAGAGTAGACCTCCCGTCCAAGCAGAAACTGCAGCGGAGTCTGTGGCCCGATCGTGTTGACGGCGAACGTCTTGCGTAGAGCATCGACACACCACTGCCCGGCCGCCGTTTCTGAACCTTGCGTCAGACTTCCGTAGGTCGCGGCTCCGCCCCAGCGGAATGCCAGAAGTCGGGAGAGTCGACCTGCGCGGCCCATGGCGAAATGGATCAGGCGGCCGTCCGAGGCGGCCAGCAGTTCCTTGACCGTCGCGAGATCGGAGACCGATGACGCGGTCGGCACCAGCTTCACGTACGCGGCGGAGGTTGCGAGCAACCGGCGTGCGTGTTCGGCGCACGAAGACGGGTCAAGGTCGTCGGCATGATGCGAGAGGAGAACACGCTTAGGCGAGCTCAACAGAAACGTCGATGCCAACTCGCTATCCAATTCGACATCGATAAACGTTGCGCCTTCGTCGAGCGAACGCGTCAGCAACTGCCGACGCTCATCTTCACTGCCGTCGAAACCGCCTCCATCGGACGATCTTCGAATCGTCACGATGGTGGGTCCCGGTGCCGCGGCAAGCCACCCCGACATCTCGTCCGGCGATAGGTGGTCCGCCCTCAGCTCTGCGATGTCTGCATGCCTTGCGTTGTCGGGCCATCGCGGCTGTGCGCCGTCGGTGCCCCCGGGCATGAGAGAACCGACGATGCCGAGTCGAGTGTGTGTCCGCACGTTCACGCCCGTAACGCTAGCATGCTCAGAGGAGCGACAGCGGGTCGACGTCGACCTGAATTGCCCGCCGCGGCACGGGCAACTTGCCCACCTCGAGCGCCTCGTCGATCGCCGTCACGAGTTGTCGCCGTCCCGGGGAGCGTGCCAGCAGCATCTGCCGAAAGCGACCCTGGATCCGCTCGATCGGCGCCGGGCCGGGACCACTGAGAAACGCACGATCGCCGACTCGATCCCGAATTGCCTCGCCGAGCATCTGAGCCCACTCTCGCGCCTGAAGTTCGTCCTCGTGCTGCACCAGCAATCGAACCATGGCCGCCGCCGGGGGATAGCGAAGGGCCTGTCGGAAGCGGATCTCCCGCCGATAGAAGCCGTCGTAGTCGTGCTGGGCGGCAAACTGGAGGATCGGATGTTGTGGATCGAACGCCTGCACGACGACACGCCCCGCAGCCTCGCCACGACCGGCTCGACCGGAGACCTGGGTCAGCAGCTGAAACGTTCGCTCCGCCGCTCGAAAATCCGGAACGCCGAGACTCTGATCCGCGGAGAGGACGCAGACGAGCGTTACGCCGGCGAAGTCGTGCCCCTTGGCGATCATCTGCGTGCCGACGAGGATGTCGATCTCCCGACGATCGACCCGCTCCAGCATCTTCGCGTGGGCGCCCCGACCGCGGATCGTATCCCGATCCATGCGACCGATGACCGCGTCCGGAAACAACTCGGCCAGACGATCCTCGACACGTTCGGTCCCCTCACCCAGAAGCTGAAGATCCTTGCCCTCGCAGGTCGGGCACGCGTCGGGGTACGGATGCTCCGCCGCACAGGTATGACAACGCAGACGTCGATCGCGCCGATGCCAGGTCAGCGTCAGGCTGCACTCGCCGCAGACGACCCGCTCGCCACAGGCATGACACAGAAGCGTCGTGGCCCAGCCCCGGCGGTTACGGAGGATCATCGCCTGCTCGCCACGTTCCATGCACTCCTGCAATGCCGTGACGGTCTCCGGTGCGAGCGTGAGCACGGAGCCGGCCTCGCCGTATTGCTCTCGCATGTCAACCGTGGTCACGGTCGGCAGCG
Source organism: Acidobacteriota bacterium (assembly GCA_029861955.1). NCBI lineage: Bacteria > Pseudomonadati > Acidobacteriota > Acidobacteriota bacterium. The sequence goes on along the minus strand of JAOTYK010000013.1, from coordinate 80,584 downwards.
GTCGCGCGGTCACGCGCCCGCCAAGTTCCAGGAGCCGGTAGTGACCGGCCTGCGCGTGGGAGAAACTCTCAAGGGCCGGTGTCGCAGAGCCGAGCACGACGATCGCGTTGTTGTTGCGGGCCCGGACAACTGCCACGTCGCGGCCGTGATAGCGGGGCGTCTCACTCTGCTTGTAACTACCGTCGTGCTCCTCGTCGACCAGGATCAATCCGGTGTCGTGGAGCGGTGCGAACACCGCCGATCGAGTCCCGACGACGAAGCGACAGCGTCCGTCCCTGACACGATCCCAGGCTTGCCTTCGTTCCGAACGGCGGAGGCCGCTGTGGAGCACCACGACCTGGCCGGGAAAGCGACGCTCGATCTTCTCCTGTAGAAGTGGGGTGAGGCCGATCTCGGGAACGAGGTACAACACGCTTCGGCCCGCGGCGAGCGTCCTCTCGGCCGAACGCAGATAGACCTCGGTCTTTCCGGACCCCGTCGCACCGTAGAGCAGGAACGGAGCGTACTCGCCGGCCTCGATCGCCGTTCCCAGGATCGCCAGGACCCGCTCCTGCTCGACCGAGAGTTCGAAGGTCGGCTCCTGGGGCGAACCGACTGCCTCCGCTTCCGTCGCCCGCCTCTCGATCCAGCCGCGTCGCTGCAGGGCCGTGATCGATGGACGAAGTTCGCCGGGAAGCTGACGCTCGGAACGCCAGCCACCGTCCTCGGGCAACCACGACCACAGTTGTCGTTGCCGGACCGCGCCACCCCGAAACGACGGCTCGGCCCCCACACCGCGACGCAGCTCGTGATCGATCCTGGCGCTCGCGGCCGGCGGGGGCATGGCCGCCTCGAGAGCCTCGCCCCAGGAACAGAGGTAGTAATCCGCGACGAAGCGACTGAGCTGCAGCAGTTCGTCGGTGAACGCCGGTGGGTCGTCGAGCACCGCGGCGATGTCGCGGAGACGGATCGATGGATCGTCCGGTGCGGGCACGACGTCGACCACGACCCCGCGGAGTTTGCGGGGTCCGAAGGGAACGCGAACCACGACCCCCGGGGCGATCGCATGCTGCCAGCGGTCCGGAACACGGTAGGTGAACGAGCGGCGAGGTGGAATCGGCAACGCCACGGCGACGCAAACCGTCTCGGAAGTCGGGGTCGTCACGCCTCCGGGTCGTCGATACGCGCCCGGGCGGTTTTCAGGTCCGACCAGACGCTCATTCGATTTTCCTTGGTGTACGCGCGGAGCAGGTAGGCCGGGTGAAATGTCGGCATGACCGGGATCCCCTCGAACTCGGCCCACTCCCCTCTAAGTCGTGTAATGCCGACCTTCGTCTCGAGGATCGTCTTCGTCGCCGGTCCGCCGAGGGTGACGATCACCCGTGGCGCGATGGCCGCAATCTGCTTCTTCAGGAACGGCGAACAGGCCTCGATCTCGTCGCGCTCGGGATCGCGGTTGTTCGGCGGGCGACACTTGACGATGTTGGCGATGTAGACCTGCTCTCGAGAGAGTCCGATCGCCTGGATCATCTCGTCCAGCTTCTTTCCGGCGCGGCCGACGAAGGGCTCCCCGCGACGATCCTCTTCCGCTCCGGGCCCCTCACCGATGAACATCAGGTCCGCTTGCGGGTTCCCCACGCCAAACACGATCTTCGTGCGGCCGTCGTGCAGCTTGCAGCGAGTACACTCGCCAAGCTCCTCACGAACGACATCCAGCGGCCCCGGCTTACCCTCGATTCGAAGTTCCTGCACACCGCTCTCCGCCAGATAGGCCACCCACTCACGCAGATCGGCCGTGGGTTCACTCATCGCGTGGCACCCGCCCGCCGTTTCAGCGTCGCCGTTGCATGGTCCAGAATCGCCTCTGCAACGAGTCGCTTCGATCGTTTCCCGACGTCATGGTGTGTACCGTCGCGATCGATCATCGTGACTGCGTTGTCGGGCGAGTTGATTCCGATCCCCTCGGTCGACACGTCGTTGGCAACGATCATGTCGAGATTCTTCCGCTCGAGTTTGTCCTGGGCATTCTGCAACAGGTCGTCGGTCTCGGCCGCAAAGCCGACCAGCAGATCCTCACGCCGATCCCGCCCCATCTCGGCGAGGATGTCCGGCCCGCGCTCCATCTTGAGCGTCAGCCCGTCACCGGACTTCTTGATCTTCCGCGGCTCCGCCGTGGGGATGAAATCGGAGACTGCGGCCGACATGAAGACGATAGCCGCGTCGTCCCGTGCGGAGAGCACGGCATCCCGCATCTCGGCGGAAGTCTTCACATCGACGCGACGAACCCCGAACGGGGTCGGGAGCGAAACGGGGCCGCTGACAAGTGTCACGTCGGCCCCACGCTGGGCCGCGACGGTGGCAAGTGCGAACCCCATCCTCCCGGAGGAGCCATTGGAGATGAAACGTACGGGGTCGATGGGTTCGCGAGTCGGGCCCGCACTGACCACGACCCGTTTCCCGGTGAGTTCCGAGGAGCGGCGGAGACCCGCCAGGATCCGCTCGACGATCACGGCGGGATCCGCCAGGCGCCCGACGCCAACCTCACGCTCGGCAAGCCAGCCGCTCTCCGGCTCGATCACCTCGACTCCCCGATTCGCCAGCGTCGCCAGATTGCGACGTGTCGCATCGTGTAACCACATCCGACTGTTCATCGCCGGAGCGACAAGGGTCGGAACGGTCAGAGAAATGAAGAACGTGGAAAGCAGGTCGTCGGCGATTCCACCGCTAAACTTGGCGAGGACGTTCGCGGTCGCAGGCGCCACCGCGAACAGGTCGATCGTACGCGCCAACTCGATGTGATGGACCGTCTGGTCGCTGTCGGTGTCGAAGGTCTCGACCTGCACCTTGCGGCCTGCGAGGGTCTGGAGCGTCAGGGGTGTGACGAATTGACACGCATTGCGTGTCATCAACACGTGGACTTCGACACCCGCTCCGTCGAGACCCCGAATGATCTCGCAAGCCTTGTAGGCGGCGATGCCGCCACTGACACCGAGCGCGACCCGCATCCCGAGAGGCTATTCTTCTTCGTCGTCGAGGGCGCTTGCCAGATCTTCGTCGGTCTCCGGAATCCACTCCTTGACGGCGCCGGTCGCGACCTCAGCCTGGGCGATCACGGTCGACTTGCGGTCGTCCTCGATCACGCGAGGCAAGGCACCCATCTGCAACTGTTCGGCACGCTTTGAAGCCAGGGTCACGAACTTGTATTTGCTCTCGAGGTCTTCGGGTAACTTGTACATTCCAACTCCTAGGGTTCCCGTCAGGCCGGAAACGTCTTCAGTAGCTCCGTGATCGTTGACGTCCGACGTCGACTACGGAGCCGTTCAGCGTACACGATCGCGCGGACATCCTCTATCGCCCGATCAAGATCGTCGTTGATCACCGTATAATCGAAGTATTCGTAGCGTGCCGCCTCCCGGCGGGCGGTGGTCAGTCGCTCACGCAGCTGGTCGTCCGTCTCGCTGCCGCGGCCCCGCAGTCGGGCCTCCAGGGTCGGAAAGTCCGGCGGGAGGATCATGATCGACACCGTCTCGATCTGGCTGCCCCGAACCTGCTCGGCCCCCTGGACGTCGATCTCGAGAAGCAGGTCCCGACCAGCTGCCAGCGCTTCACGGGTCCGCGCCACACCGGTGCCGTAACGACGATCGAAGACTCGAGCCCACTCCAGAAACGCCCCCTGCTCGACCATCTGATCGAACGTATCGCCACCGATGAAATGGTAGTCACGGCCATCGACCTCACCCTCGCGGGCGGGTCGGGTCGTGTACGAGACCGACCACTCCATCTCCGGCTCGAGTTCGAGCACGCGTCGGGCAACCGTGGACTTGCCGGTGCCCGACGGAGCCGAGATAACGAATAGTCTGCCCTCGATCGGTGCGTCGGAATTCGTCATTCGAGATTCTGTACCTGCTCGCGAATCTTCTCGGTCTCCGATTTCATCTCCAGAGTAATCCGAGTCAAATCAAGATCCTGCGACTTGCTGCCCACCGTGTTGACCTCGCGATGGATCTCCTGCACCAGAAAGTCCAGCCGCTTGCCGACCGGCTTCCCGTCCTCGCTACGAAGCAGTCGCTCCGCTTGCTGCAGGTGACCCTCGAGTCGGACCAGTTCCTCGCTGACATCGGATCGCTCTGCCAGAATCGCGGCCTCCTGGGCCACGCGTCCCGGGTCCAATTCTACCTGGGTCGCAAGCTGCGCCAACCGTTCTTCGAGCCGTACCTTGAGCCGGTCGGGTAGGCCGGAGACGCGTACCCCGGCTCGTCCGGCAGCCTCTGCAAGGGTCGCCACTCGGAGTAGGAGATCGTCGCGGAGCGACTCCCCTTCGCGCCGACGATCTTCATCGAGTGCGCCGAGGGCCTGGTCCAGGGCGACGCCCGCGGTGGATGCCTGCTCTTCGTCGAGGGTCCGATCCATGCCGTCTGCGCGGAACATGCTCGAGATCCGCAGGATCGCGGCCAGGTCGGGGGTCGCGTTGGCGCCGGTCTCGGCTGCCAGACTCTTCCAGGTCCCCAGGACCTCGTCGAACAGAGGACGATTGAAGCGCTGCTCCGACTGGCCGTCGGCGGCCTCGAACCGAAGTTGGACCTCGACCCTGCCACGATGGACCCGCTTGGCCACCTGACGACGAAAGACCGTCTCAAGCCGCCCCATCTCCGCCGGCAGGCGGAAACGAAGATCGGCGAAACGGTGATTGACACTACGGATCTCGACCGTCATTCGGTAACCCGTCATCTCGGCCGAACCACGGCCATAACCTGTCATGGAGCGAATCATGGGCCGCCTCGGTTGGAACGGGGCATTCGACCATAGTCCCGTCGGGAGATCAAGGAACCCGGGGCGACTGCTGCAGGAGTTCGATGACGGAGTCTGCGGCGCGCTCGAAGACGCCCTCGCCGCCGAGCCGCTGACGGATACCGGCCAACCCCTCGCGGATCGTCGCGGTGTGGTGTGGATCGTCCAGATACCGACGGATCGCCGCCGCAATACGATCGGGACGACAGTCATCCTGAATAAACTCCGGGACCAGCGGTCGCTCCGCAACCAGATTCGGAAGGCCGAAACTCTCCAGCTTCACCAGCCGGCGGCCGATCGCATAGCTCGACCGACTGAGACGGTGGACGATGACGATCGGAAGCCCCTGCACCGCCGCCTCGAGACTTGCGGTCCCGGCGGCGACCACGCCGGCGTCGCAGAGATCCAGGAGTTCGGGGAAGTCGCCGCGATGGAAAATAAATCTGTCCCCTTTTAGGTCGAGGTGGGGGGCGACGGGGACGATGAAACGGAGTTCGGGGTGGGTGGTCAGGAGGTCCCGGGCCGTGGCGTCGAGGATGGGGAAGAGTCGACGGACCTCGCCCTCGCGACTGCCGGGCATCAGGGCGACGTACCGCTGATCGGGATCGACTCCCACCGTCTCGGCCAGGGCCAATCGACCCGGATGGACCACCGACGCGGCCAACGGGTGCCCGACGAAACGTACGTCGATTCCGGCGTCCCGATAGAGCGCCTCCTCGAAAGGAAAGAGCACCAACATTCGACGGACCCAGCGACGGAGCGAATTTATCCGGCCGCGGCGCCAGGCCCAGATCTGGGGGCTGACGAAATAAACTACCGGCACTCCGGCCCGGTGGGCGGCCTTGCCGAGACCGAAATTGAAGTCGGGAAAGTCGATCGGGATGAACAGGTCGGTCGGTTCGTCCGTGAATCGACGGACCATGCGTCGCCGGGCGCGGAGGAGTTGCGGGAAGTGGGCCAACACTTCCGATATTCCGACAACGGCAACCTCCCGCAGATGCTGGACGATCTCGACGCCCTCGGCGGCCATCCGATCGCCACCCATCCCGACCAGCTCCGCGTCCGGGAGTCTTCGCTTCAGCTCGCGCGCGAGTCCCGCACCTAGTCGATCCCCGGAGGGTTCCCCCGCCGCCAGGACGATTCTCACGGGACGTTTCACGGGCGGTCCACAGGGGGATCGACGGTCGCGACGCCGACGATGCCGTCGGCCTCCCGGTTCAATGCGTCCAGCGACGCCTCGAGACGAGCGACCTCTTCCTCTTCAATGGACCCGCGTCCGACGAACTGCGGCTCCCCGTAGACGAACACGCCGCGGGCGAACGGGTACGGCAGCATCGTTCGATCCCAGGAAGACAGACGACGATGGGGCCGCGCGCTGAAGGCGACCGGAATGATCGGCCTGCCGCTGAGGCGGGCGAGAGCCAGCACCCCCGGATGAACCTGTCGCGGGGGTCCCTTGGGACCGTCGGGCGTGATCCCGACATCGAAGCCATCCTTGAGACCGCGAACCAGGGAACGTAGGCCGCGCGCTCCACCTCGGGTGCTGGAGCCCCAGGCCTGATGGAACCCGAATCGCTTCATGATGCCGACGAGAAGCTGCGCGTCACGATGTTCGCTGTGAAGGACCATCATTCTCTCGCCGGGATAGCAGAACGGCATCATGACGAAGCGGGCGTGCCAAAAGGCCAGGATGTAGGGCCCATCACGCCGCACCGACGCGAGGGTCTCGCGCCGAACAAACTGAAGACGCATCGTCGCACGCATCAACCGTAGATAGGCGTAGCCGACACGCGGGGCGAGGCTGTCAACGATTTTCGAGCCGATATTGCTCATGAATCGGCGCAAAGAATAGCCCGACACGTTGACGCCTGCAAGCGGGAGGGACTATCTTTTGCCCCCCGTATGTCCCCCGACTCCAGCACCGAATTGCTTCTGGCTCTCGCACGCGAGAGACCCGAGGCCATTGACGCCATCCTCGCGGACTCCACCCCGGACTCCGAACGATTCCTATCCCTTTGTGAGCAGACCGATATCGAGCCCTGGCTCGATCACCAGATCCGAACGGCGGGACTGGAATCCAGGATCGACACAAGGATCATGGGGCATCTTGCCGAGCGACGACGCAAGACCCGTGTGGACAACGCATTGCTCGTCGGTGTCGCGGAACAGGTCCTCAAGATCCTGACGTCCGCCGGCGTCACGGTGTTGGGTCTCAAGGGGATCGACCTCCTCCATCGTCACTACGAACGGATCGATCTTCGCACGGTGACCGATGTGGACCTCCTCGTTCCGCGGGATCAGCTGATCATCGCGCTGAGGGCACTGGGGGAACACGGCTTCACGGTGCCGGATCCGGCAGGCGCGACGCACTACATTCGAAGTAGTCATCATCTCCCGTTGCTGAGCCCCGTTCCGCATCAGGTCGATGTCGAGATCCACTGGAACCTTGTCCAGGACGTTCGCTACGACCTGGACGTCGACGAGCTCTTCGAACGCGCGAAGCCCCTCACGATCGGGCCCTACCGGATCCTCCATCTTGAAGACCATGACTTCGTCGCCCACATCCTGCTCCATCATCTCTCCCACTACTTCAACCGGCAATTGAAGTGGCTGATCGACCTCCGCCCGATCGTTCGCAACCCGGGGTTCTCCTGGAAGATCGTGGCAGAGCGTCTTCATCGCTGGGGTGGAAGCATGGCGGCGGCGGCGGCGGTACGACACCTCCACCAGCTCGACCCACAGACGGTGGGTCCGGAGACGATCGAGCTCTTTCCCCTGCCCGCCTGGCGACAATGGCTCACCGCACCGTTTCGCAGTCGCCATCCCCTGGACTGGATCCGACGCCCCGATCGTCGGTGGCTCCAGCTCTATCTGGCGGCGGTCTACCTCGAACGACCGTCGCTCCTACCCCGTTGGTTATTCCTGCGGATGACCCGGGACAGACGAGAAAGTAGTAACCCCCTGGACGACGGACGTGGCACGATTGACATCCCACTGAAGATCCGCGGCAAACATGACGGCGCAGCCCGCTGATGCACGAAGGAGAACGATGAAAGAGACGATTCTGGTCACCGGTGGCGCGGGCTTCCTTGGCTCCCATCTCTGCGACCGACTGCTCGGCGAGGGTTACGCCGTCATCGCGATGGACAACCTCATCACCGGCGACACGGCCAACCTTGCCCATCTGATCGATCACGAAGATTTTCGCTTCATCCAGCACGATGTCACCAACTACATCTACCTCGACCAGCCGCTGTATGCGGTGTTGCACTTCGCCAGCCCGGCGAGCCCTCAGGACTACCTGGACTACCCGATCCATACGCTGAAGGTGGGATCCCTGGGCACCCATGCGGCGCTCGGGCTTGCCCGCCGGCTGGGAGCTCGGTTTCTACTGGCCTCGACGTCCGAGGTCTATGGCGACCCACAGGTCCATCCACAGAAAGAAGACTACTGGGGTCACGTCAATCCGATTGGACCGCGTGGGGTGTACGACGAGGCCAAGCGATTCGCGGAGGCGATGACGATGGCCTACCACCGCACCCATGGGGTTAACACGAAGATCGTTCGGATCTTCAACACGTTTGGCCCACGGATGCGTCTGAACGATGGCCGAGCGATCCCCAATTTCCTGACGCAGGCGCTGAACGGTGAGGAGATCACGATCTTCGGCGACGGTAACCAGACCCGCAGCTTCTGCTACGTGGCAGATCTGGTGGACGGCATCTCACGCCTCCTACACTCGGATCTGCACGATCCATGCAACATCGGTAACCCCGAGGAATGGACGGTACGGCGGATGGCCGAGGAGATCCGCGACCTGGTGGGTAGCGGCACGAAGCTGGTCTTCCGTGATCTACCGGTCGATGACCCGAAGGTTCGGCAGCCCGATATCAGCCGCGCACGGGCGAAACTCGGCTGGGAGCCGAAGACCGATGTCCGCGAAGGACTCCGCCACACCCTGGAAGACTTCCAGCGCAGGATCGTTCGCTAGCGAACGCGCCTACTCGGCGGTCAGCCCGCTCAACTCCTGGATGTGGGTGTACTGGTCCTCCGTGGGGGCGTAAATCGGGTCGATATCCAGTTCCTCGATGACCGGGACGTCACGCAACCGGATGAGCCGATCAACGGGTCCTCCACGCTCGATCCCCGCGAGATCGAAGGTGTGCCAGTACTCTCCCGCCGGTGATCCGGCGGCATCGGCTACCGCGACACGGACGGTCAGACTTCCGAGGGTCGATTTCGGTGGCCCCGCGAGACGGACCGAGACGCTCACCGTACCGGCGTCATCCTGAACCCAGTTCTGCGGGATGACCTCCCACCGGGCGCGTTGGGCCAGCACGTCGGCAACGGGGTCCGACGGACCACACCCCGTCAGGCATGGAATCGAGAGCGCGGCCAGGGCCACCAGACGGACGACACGGACAAGACCTATGGGGTGCTTCATCCGCCGGATTGTATCAGAGGCCGATCAACCGACGCGTGACTTGTCGACCCGCAGCTTCTTCTTGGTCTTGCCGGTCTTGTCGTCCTCGCGATCCTCGTAGTAGTAACCCGCGTAGTAGTAGTCACGGTTGTACGTTCGCTCGAGATCGACGTTGTTCAGGACCGCACCGACCACGTGCTCGTTGAACGACCGCAGTCGCTGCAAGCTCTTGTAAACCAGGTCACGATCGGTGGCGTTGTGCTTGACCACCAGGACAAGCATGTCGGCAACACCGGCAAGCGTCGTCGCGTCGGCCAGCGAAGCGGCCGGCGGCGAATCGATCAAGACCCAGTCATACTCGCGTCGCATCTCGGAGACCATCGTCTTGAATCGGTCGCCACTGAGAAGCTCCGGCGGGCTCGGCGGGATCGGACCGGCCGCGTAGGCATCCACCGTCGTGCTATCCACACGCTGGCCATAGATCTTCCAGTCCCGCTCCTCGATCGGCGCGGTGAGGAAGTTGGTCAGCCCGCGTCCACGCTCGATCTTGAGATGTTTGTGCTGGGTCGGTCGACGAAGATCACAGTCCAGGACTGCCACACGCTCACCCGACGAGGCCAGAACCCGTGCGAGGTTGGCGATGGTGGAGGACTTGCCCTCCTGCGGCGCCGTACTGGTAATGAGAATGACTTTTCGCTGACGGTTCAGGCTGGAGAAGATCACACTGGTCCTGAGGGACTGGTAGGCCTCCCTCAGCCCGCGATCGTCATCGCTGCCGTCACGCATCTTCGGAACGACGGCGAGCACCGCAAGACCGAGGTATTTCTCCAGGTCTTCGGGATCGCGGAAGGTGTTATCGAGGTAGTCGACGAAGAACGCCACGCCGACACCCATCAACAGCCCGAGGAGAGCGCCGATGGCGACGATGACCTTCTTGCGCGGCTTCACGGGCCACTGCGGAATCTTTGCGTGGTCCAGAACCGCGACGTTGTTGGTCAAGAACTGCGAGCCCAGCTGGACCTCGTTCAGGGCCTTGTCGATGGTCTGAAGAACCCGTTCCTTGATATCGGCCTTGGACTTTTTCTTTGCATATTCCGACGAGTTCTTGACGACCTCGAGGGAGAACGCCTCCTCGTCCCGAATGCGCTTTCGAAGCGATCGCTCCCGATCCTGAAACATCTCGAAGCGGGTCTGAATCGAACCGAGGATCACCATGCGTCGATCGCCGATGCGCTGATCAATCGAGTCGAGCTGTGTTTCGAGTCGATCCACGTCGGGGTGGTTCGGCTTGAGGTCGACCTTGGCGCCCTCCAGATCACGCTCGATCTTGCCACGCTGCTCCATCAGCCCGGCCAGCGTGAGGTCCTCCGCCAACTCGGGAATGTTCGTCAGGTCGGCGCCACGAGACGGCATGCTGCGGACCTGATCGAGCGTCTTCTGAAGACCGAGACTCTCGAGATCGACCCGGTTCAATTCCTCGTTGAGGGCACGGAGCTTCTCTTCGATGACGCTCTTCTGAACCTCGACGCTGATGATCGACATTCCGCCTGCCTCGGTGGAGAGCGATTCGATGCGTTCTTCTTCGGCCGCTTCGTACTGTGCCTCGAACACAAGCAGCTGCTGCTTGATCGTGCCGAACGCCTCTTCCATCCGGTCCTCTGCCTTTTCGATGTTGCGCTCGACGTACGCGTCGGCGACGGCGTTGACGATCTCGACGATCTCGTGGGGATCCGCCCCGAGCAGACTGATCTCGATCAATCCGGTCTCGCGTCGCGGAATCACCTGCAGAGACATTCGAAGCGCGTCGGCCGGATCTTCGACCTCTTCAAACCGACTGATATTCGTTACATCGAGACGTTCGATCACACGCTGAGCCACATCGCGACTCTTGATGATCTCGACCTGGGTGTTGTGGTACTTCTCCTCGGCAAACCAACCAACACCGGCACCCATGCCGGACAGATCCTGCCCCGCCGCCATCCGGGTCCCCTTCGGCTGCACCTCGATGGTTGCCGTGGTCTCGTAGATCGGCGTCTGCATGAACGCGTGGAAACCCGCGAAACCAACGACGACGATAAAGACCGCCGCGATTTTCAGTCGACCCTGCCACAGGATCTTCCAGTAGTCACGAAGGTGAACCTCGCGAGGCGTACCTTCCTGAGCGTCGTATTGATTGGGGGAGACCATACGCGTGTTCCTCAAGTTTTCTACAATCCGAAGGTACGGTGAGACCGACGTGCCAACAACAATCTTCCCATATCAGAAGAATCGCCGTTTGACGATGATCTTCTCCTCACCGACAAGAATGGGATCTTCCGCCTGACCGTTCTCGATTTTCCGCAGATTTACGACCCGTTCTCGCGGAACGATACCGGCCGGATACAGGATTGTAATGTTCTTCTTGTCGGCCCATTCGCTGAGGCCGCCAACCTGGGTCAACGCCTGGAGTAACGTCAAGCCCCGCTCCACCGGCACTCGGGACGGGGAACGGACCTCACCGCTGATGTAGGCGTAGGCCGGATCGTGGATCTCGATGATGTCGCCGGACTGCAGAACGAGGTTGTCGGAACCGGCCTCGAACTCCATGCGTTGGATCGTGAACGATTCCACCGCGCCGGTTTCTTGATCGGTACGGGAAACGACGATCTTCTCGCCGGCGCGCTCGGCGAATCCACCGGCCATCGAGAGGACCTCCTTCAAACGAGTCCCTCCTTGTAGCGGGTAGCGACCGGGGTTGTGGATCTGGCCGGTGACCATCACCCACTGGCTGCGGAAGTCCTCCACCAGCACGTCGACCTGGGGATCGACCAGGTAGTCCCGACCGAGCAGCTCGGTGAGCCGCTCCGCCAACTGGCGGGGGGTCTGACCGGCGACCTCGACCTCGCCGAGGATCGGCATGACGACCGTGCCGTCTTCGCCGACCACCGTCAAAGAACTCATCTCCGGTTGGTTGTGCACCGTGATCTGAATCTTGTCGGCAACACCCAGGTGATACGCATCCTCGTCCACATCCGATTCACTCCCGATCAGCCGGCTCGTGAATCGCAGGGTCACGGCGTTCGGCTCATAGTTCACGCGATCGAGCAGCCCGTGGGCCAGATCCAGTTGGAGTCGCACGCGGTCGTCCGAGACGATGGTCACCTCGCCGCCGCGCAGAAGCCCCCCGGTGGAACCGGAGAAATCCAGCGGGAAGACGGAGCCCCGCGGAAGTTCCAGGGTCACGGATCGGCGCCCCGGTTCGACGGCGACGAAGCCATCACTTCCCGACGGCATCTCGATGCGGATCTCCGCGACGGAGCGCGGACGCTCTTCACCGTGAACCACCGCAACGGCACACACGGTTAAAGCAAGGATCGTCAGCACGATCGAGACGCGACGAGAATTCTTCTGTTTAGTCATTACTAGAACCAACCAAATTCGATGTTTGCAGAAAGCACGTTAGCCTCGTATTCGGAAATCGCGCAGTTCGAGTTGCGTCCCTGATGGGCCGCCGCAATACTGACGCCCAACAGATCGTTGACCCACCATTGACCATACGCCTCGACTCGATAACGATCATCCTTTCGAATAAAATCGCTGCATGTCGTTAGCGGCGTCCCGTCCCGCAGCGTCAGGATATCCCCGTAACGATTCGCGCTGTAGAGCGCCTTGACGCCCATGATTGAGAATTGCTGCCATGTTCGCTGCAAATCCACCTGCATTTCATTTACCAGGTAGTAAGTGTCGAAATTCGACGGCAGCGGGCGACGGCTCCCGGAAAAGACCATATCCATGGCATGCGAAATCCGCAACCGGTACTGAAAGGCACCGACGACACCCCTGAAGGGCTCGGGCTCCGTCACCGCACCCACCACGTCCTGATACTCGAAGCGGCCCCAACCGAGTTTAATGAAATACGGGTCATCGCCGCCCGCCAGCCCGCGTATCCCGATCTGGAGATCGTCGGCGGCCTCCTTGCGGAAGGGATCCCCGGAACTCCCCGCCTCGCTGTGATCGAGCCGTCGCGAATTGCCGAACAAGGTAAGCCAACGGGATCCCGGTATCGGCTGACGGTATTCACCCGATGCGTCCCAGCCCTTGTAGTCGAAGAACGCGACCTCGGCACCTTCGACGAAGCTGAAGTCGCGACTGCGAATCCGAAGCAAATAACCGGGGTGATACGGAACCGCCCGGGAGAACGTGACTTCGAAGTCGTTCAGATCGTACGGCTTGCCATCGAATACGCGCTCACCACCCTCATCGAACTGCTGAACGTCCGAGAATCCGCGGGTGTAATCGTCGCGCACGCGGATCCGGCCACCTCCGGCCAAACGCACATCGAGGTCGAGAGAGAAGTCCTGCGCGACGGTTCGCGTGAAGTTGTTGTTGGCGTAGTCGTAGTACTCGGCACTGTAGCCGAGCTTCAGCATGCTCTTCCGAAACGGCAGATAGGCAGTCAGCGCGGCCACGGCCTCGCCGATCTGCTCGTCCTCCTCCTCCTCGTCGAGACGGAAGATGTTGTCGTCGTTGGTGTACCCGATTCCAAGAATCGGCGCGAGAACCCAGGGGCCTGCTTCGAGCCCCCGAGGTGGCGGGTCCTGGGCTGACTGGGCGTGAACCCGCGAGACGCTCCCCGGCGCCAACGTGAGCGTCACGAGAGCCAGTAGTAACGATACAGGGTGGGTGGAGATTCTCTTCACTAGCTAGCTTCGCGTGCGACCCCGTCGGCGTTGGATTCCTCGCCGTCCGTCGTCGTTTCCTCGTTTGGTCCGGCGCCCGTCGCCGACATGGAGGGTAGCGCATCTTTGGCCCACCATCTCCCCCGTCGGTAGAGCACGTAGATCATCGCGGAGAGAGAGACGAAAAGAAGCCCGGAAAGCCCCACCGCGAACCAGATGGCGCGCACGGAGACCATCGCCAGAGCGATACCGGCGAATCCCGCGCCCAGCCCATAAAGCGCCAGGACCGCCCAACGATGACTCAACCCGGAATCGACCAGGACGTGGTGGATATGTCCGCGATCCGGCAAGAAGACATGATGGACGTTTCGAACGACGTAACGCATGGTCGAACCGGGCTCATGAATGCCTCGCAGGCTCAGGCGATACAACCGCCGGCTGACGGCCAATCCGGTATCGAGCAGCGGAAGTCCCAGCACCAGCAACGGAACCAGCACCGCGACGGCGGCCGACGCCTTCTGACTGCCACGCACGGAGATCACCGCCAGGACAAATCCCAGGAACAGACTCCCCGAGTCACCAAGGAAGATCCGCGCAGGGTTGAAGTTGTACCGAAGAAAACCAAGGAGCGCACCGGCGAGCGCGACGCTTGCCGCCGTGACACCCAGCTTCCCCTGGCCGAATGCGATCATCGCCATCGCCACGCAGGTGATCAACGCGCTACCGGCCGCCAGGCCGTCGAGACCATCGATCAGGTTGACGGCATTCGTCACGGCAACGACCCAGAAGACCGTCACGAAATAAGACATCGCCCCCAGTTCGACGTTACCGACTCCGGGCAGCGCCAGCGACTCGACGGAGAAGCCACAGGTCCACACGTAGCTGGCGGCGAGGATCTGCGCAGCGAACTTCCACTGAAACGACAGACCGCGGAGATCGTCCAGAAGTCCCACCAGCAAGAGGCCGAACGCGGCCACGGCGAGACCGCGCCAATCGATCGCTGCGACCTGGGATGTGGGCCAGCTGTCGGTGACCGCCGCGGCTACCACCACGGCACCGACGAAGCCGGCGAAGACCGCCACACCGCCGATGCGCGGGATCGGTGTCGAGTGGATCTTGCGTGCGCCGGGAACGTCGACCGCGCCGATCCAGTCGGCGAATCGAATGACGACCGGCGTCACCAACCACGTGATCACCATTGCGGAGATCGCGGTGACAATTCCGACCAGTGCCAACTGAACCATTCAGGGATGCCCACCCATCGCTACCGTGGTTATCTGCCAGAATATACTCGTCACCCCCGCTGTTTGCCGGTCAAAACCATGGGTTGAAGCGCCCCGCAGCCGAGAAACACGGAATTATCACCGTTGTCGTGCTATTCGGCCGTCCGGGTGGATCTCGGGAACTCGAGGCTGAGGAGCCTCAGACGCAATGAGACCCACTGCAAGAACTCGAGGATCAACAGGGTTCGCATCAGGTTGGCGATCTGTCCCGCCAGACTTGCGCCGAAATGGGCGAACTCGACCAGCGTCACGATCAGGATCGCCACGCGGATGACATCGAAAGGCAGGCCCTCGTAATAACGGCGATAGACCCAGCGAAGCGCCGCACCCCAGAGCAGCATGCCGACGACGATTCCAGGCCACGAGAAGTTCCAGCACAGCTCGCCGGGGACCGTGACCGCCATATTGGTCTCGTAGTCCAGCATGTGGACAACCCTGAAGGTGCGCGCGAAATCGGTTCCCATGGTCAGCGTCGGCTTACCCGGCCACAACACACGTGGGACCAGAAACGCCAGCGTCGGAACAAACAGCGTCCGCCCGTTGGCGTACGGAACCCAACGTGGCACGTCACGGATCACAACCGCGACGGAGTTCACCAGCGAGAGACGCTCCTTGACCACGTCCACCGATCGATCGAGGTACTCCTCCCCGGTCCACTCCGAGATCAAGACGCCGGTCGCCTGAAGTCGCTGCCCGAACGATAGCCGTGGATCGACCTGGCGGAACGTGTTGAACAGCGGGAATACCACGAACACCAACACCAGGAATAGCGCCAACAACGATCGCCACGGCAGCTTCCCGCGCGTATACCAGAGCGCCACCAGCGGGATGCCGGCCAGCGTACCGGCGACCGATTTGTCGGAGAGCGACGTCGCGACGATCGCGATCTGGAACGGAAGAAACACCAAAAGGAGCAGTCGACGCTGGGCCGACGTCGCCAGTCCGCTGAACAGAAGCAGCCAGCAGAGCGCCCAGGCGAAGCGGTTGAGGGGTGCCAGCTGGGCGACCTGATTCAACCAACCGCTTCCCAGAGCGGCGCCGATGAAATGCAGACGATGGCTGGCAATCTCCGCGAAGCCACCGATTGCACCCAGACCGACGACGAGGACCAGGTATGGAACTCCGTGGATCCGATAGATCGCCCGCTTGATGCTCCCGTGCACCGGTCGCCAGAACATGTAATAGCCGACCATCATGGCGACGATGCCCAGCAGGCAATACCAGGCGGCAGTCGTCACGTACGGGACGATGTACTTGTCATAGGCGACGCCTTCCGGGTCGGTATAGACCCAGATCGAGCCAAGACCGAAGAAGATGAACCAGAGATAGGCCACCACGTTGACCGGCGCGAAGACATCCAGTCGGCTCCGCTGCCACTCCCGAAGTGTAGGCATGAAGCAGACTGTCGCCATCGCGGCCACGATGATCAGGAGCAGCGGGTTGTCCGACACGAGGGTCGAGGCCGCCAGGATGACGAGGAGCGCCATGATCCCGGCGATCCGCAGGGTCTGGACGTTCCGCCCTCGACCCCGACGTCGATGGTTTTCGGGCAGCGCCAGGTTTGATGGAATCTCGGACACGCGATCAGTCTCGAATGACAAAAGGACTCGGTACGTACAATACACGGCGGATGTACGTCCCAATCGCACGAACCGCCACTCTCGGCCTACAACAGATCGTCTTGTCGCCTTTTCTTGAGCGTCTCGACGACGGTTCGCACTTCTTCCGATCGCTCGCGGGAGACGATCAGGAGCGCATCTTCCGTGTCCACGACCGCGAGGTTCTCGACGCCGACAAGAGCGACGAGCCGCCGACTGCCGATGACGACGCTGCCCTCGCTATCGACCAGAACGTGCCGGCGGTCGTTACCCACGCCCTCCTCACGAAGACGAGCCACGGCATCCCACGAACCGACATCGTCCCACCCGGCGTCAAGCGGCACGACCCGAACATCGGACGCGTGCTCCATGACGGCGTAATCGACGGATAGCCGGGTCGCGGTGACCCAGGCCTTTCGATTGCGACGAAGATGACCATCGACCGCCCGGCGTATCCTCGGGGCGGTCTTCTCAATCTCTTCGAGGAACCGATCCGCGCGCCAGACGAACATGCCGGCGTTCCACAGGTAACGGCCGGTGCGCAGGAACCGTCGTGCCCTGGCAAGATCCGGCTTCTCGACGAACTGCTTGACGATCGTGGGCGTACGACGCTTCGCACGCGTCGCGCAGTGCAGATAACCGAAGCCGGTCGCCGGTCGATCGGGGCGGATCCCCAGACAGACGAGCGACCCCTCGGCAGCGACCGTGGCCGCCACCCGGACGGTTCGAACAAACTCGGTGCTGTCACGGATGACGTGATCGGTCGGAAAGATGCCGACGATCGATCCCGGCTCCCTACGCTCGACCGCCGCACACGCCAACGCAATGGCAGGTGCCGTGTCTCTGGGAGACGGCTCGAGAACCAGGTTCTCCTTCTGCAGGTCCGGGAGCTCACGACGCACGCTGCGTGCGAGGGCCCGGGGTGCGACGACCCAGATCCGAGCCTTCGGCGTCAGCTTCCGCACCCGACGCCAGGTGGCCAGAAGCAGGGATTCGCGTCCCGTGAGCGCGTGAAATTGCTTCGGCATCTTCTTCCGGCTCAGAGGCCAGAAGCGTGTGCCACTGCCGCCTGCCAGCAGGACCACGTGAAACGGTGGCCGGCGCGCCGCCATCTAGCTTGCCGCCGCCGTGCGACGCAGCCCCTCATCGAGATCGATCTTGGGGCGATAGCCAAGTACCTCGGCGGCCCGATCGATGCCCGCCTCGGAATGACGGATATCCCCCTCGCGGGCGGCGGCGTGCTGGGGTTTGACGTCGACGCCGTAGTGCTTGCCGATCTTCTCGATCAGGTCCAGAAGGCTGATCCGCTCGCCGCACGCAATATTGAACTTCTTGCCGAACGCACATTCGTCCGCTTGACAGGCCAAACGGTTGGCGTCGACGACATTCTGAACGAAGGTGAAGTCGCGGGTCTGCCCGCCGTCCCCGTAGACGACCGGCGTCCTGCCGTCACGAATACTCGTGATGAATCGCGGGATGACGGCGGAGTATTCGCTGCCCGGGTCCTGGCGAGGACCAAAGACGTTGAAGTAACGCAAACAGACCGTCGGCAACTGATAGAGCCGGTAAAACATCCGGCAATACGATTCTGCGGCAAGCTTCTGAAGGCCGTACGGCGAGATCGGGTCGGACTCCATCGTCTCGACCTTCGGTAGCTTTGGTGACTCGCCGTAGATCGAGGAGGACGAGGCGAACACGAAGCGCTGGACGCCGGCATCTCTTGCCGCCGTCAGGAGCTGGAGGCTGCCGTTGACGTTGACACCGTTGGTCGTCCACGGGTCCCGAACGGAACGCTGGACCGACGGGATCGCCGCCTCATGGAGTACGTACGTGACACCCTCCATCGCCGCCGCACAGGCAGCGGCGTCACGGATATCCGCCTCGTGAAGTTCGAACGAGCCACCACCCTCGGCGGCCCAGGCGTCCACCTCGGCGAGATTCTCACGACGTCCGGTCGAGAGGTCGTCGATGACACGAACATCGTGACCGTCGCGCAGTAGACTCTCGGCCAGGTTCGAGCCGATGAAACCTGCACCCCCGGTCACGAGATAGCGATCGCGACTCAACGACCGACTCCAACATAGGTGAAGCCGGCGTCTTCCATCGGCTTGCGATCGTAGATGTTTCGTAGGTCGATCATGACCGGCTTGGCCAGCAGTTCCTTCAGGCGTCGCATGTCCAGCGAGCGGAATTGATTCCACTCGGTTGCCAACACAACAGCGTCGGCACCGGTTGCAGTCTCGTACTCATCGCCACAGAAGGTCAATCCGTCTCTACCCCCTTCGGCCTTGAGCAACTCCATTCCCACCGGATCATACGCCTGAACCTTCGCACCGCGGGCCAGCAACTTATCGACGATCGCAACTGCCGGGGATTCCCGGAGATCATCGGTATTGGGTTTGAACGTCAGCCCCAGCATGCCGATCGTCTTGCCCTTGGCGTCGCCACCCAGCGTCTTCTCGATCTTCTCCAGCATGACGTCCGCGCGACGCTCGTTGACCTCGATGACGGCGCGAACAATCCGTAGTTCATGGCCGAAGTCCGATGCCAACCCTGCGATCGCCCGGGTGTCCTTCGGAAAACACGAACCGCCGTAACCCGGCCCCGCGTGGAGAAATTTCTGCCCGATGCGACGATCCAGGCCCATCGCCTTCGCGACGACGTTGACATCGGCACCAAGACTCTCGGACAGATCGGCCATCTCGTTGATGTAACAGATCTTCGTCGCCAGGAACGCGTTGGAAGCGTACTTGATCAGCTCCGCGGTTACGACGTTCGTCACGACGATCGGAGTCTCGATCAGGAACAGCGGCCGATAGAGATCCTGGAGGATCGCCGCGGCCTGCTCGTCATCGGTTCCCAGGACGACCCGGTTGGGCCGCATAAAATCCTCGATCGCCGACCCTTCACGGAGGAATTCCGGATTGGACGCAACGCTGAACTCGACCTCTTCGGATCGCGTCTCGCTGATGATCTTGCGAATCATCTCGCCGGTCCCGGCCGGAACCGTGCTCTTCGTCACCACAACCTTGTAGGAGTTGAGGTTCTCACCGACCGAGCGAGCCACGTCTCGCACGAAGCTCAGGTTGGCCCGCCCGTTCTCGTCCTGGGGTGTCCCGACGGCGATGAACACGACCAGCGCATCTTGAATACTCTCGTTCAGGTTGGTCGTGAATTTAAGCCGACCGGCGCTGGCGTTTCGATGCACCAGATCGTCGAGTCCCGGCTCGTAGATCGGAATCTTGCCGTCATTGAGTGCGTCGATCTTCGACGCGTCCTTATCGACACAGACGACAGGGTTGCCGAACTCGGCGAAACAGGCCCCCGTCACCAAACCCACATATCCCGTGCCAACCACGCAGATATTCATTCCGATCTCCCGACGCCGGCATGCTCTCGATACCAGCTTATGAATTGTTTCAAGCCCTCGCCGTGAGTGGTCTCGGCCTTCCAATCGAGTTCCTCACGCGCTCGCGTGATATCCGCCCAGGTCTGATCGACGTCGCCCGCCTGGAGCGGCAATTGCCGGATCTTCGCCGGTTTGCCGACCTCGGATGCGATCGCCGCGATCAACTCGGACAGCTTCAGACACTCGGAGCCACCCAGGTTCCAGATGTGGTAACTCGACGCCCGCTCCATGGCCGCCACGATGCCGCGAACGATATCCGCGACGAACGTATAGTCCCGGGCGGAGCCGCCGTCACCGTACTGATCGAGTGTCTCTTCGTTGAAGATCTTGCGTACAAACTTGTGGATCGCCATCTCCGGCCGTTGACGCGGTCCATAGACGGTGAAAAAGCGTAAGCACGCGATCTTCATTCCGTAGAGATGGTGATAGGTGTGGCAGATCACCTCACCGGCCTTCTTCGTCGCGGCATACGGTGAGATCGGTCGATCGACCGGATCGTCCTCCGCGAACGGCACCTTACGGTTGTTTCCGTAGACCGAACTTGAAGACCCGAACACGAACGTCTCGACACGGTGGTTGCGGCATGCCTCGAGGAGCTTGCTGGTCCCATCCACGTTCACCGAACAGTACTCAACCGGGTCCTCGATGGATGGGCGGACACCCGCCCGCGCGGCCAGATGGATGACCGCATCGAAGGACTTCTCCGCGAACAGTCGCTCCAGGGTGTCGGAGTCGCGGATGTCACCCTCGACCAACCGGTAGTCCGACGACTTCTGCGCCTTTTGGATGTAGCGACGTTTGATGGACTCCTCGTAGAACGGGTCGAAGTTGTCCAACACAACAACACGATCGTTCCGGGCCAGCAAGGCCTCGGCAAGATGGGAACCGATGAACCCCGCACCGCCTGTCACCAGGATTGTCTTCGATCGCGCCACGTCGCCCACTCCGTCTCGCCGCTAAAGCTTCTGGATCTTGCTTCGACCACCACGGACGTCCCGCGTCGCGTTGCGTGTATCGAGCACCTGTCTCGAGTGGCGTACGACGAATGCGTAGTCATAGCTGGTGTGATCCGTAATGATCACGACGATGTCCGCGGACTTGAGGTTCTTCTCGCTCAGCGCCGAACGTCGAATCGTGCCGTACTCCGGCAGGTCAATCTGCGGGACGAACGGGTCGTGGTACGAGAGTCGCGCCCCGCGCTCACCGAGGAGCTTCATGACGTCCACCGCGGGCGACTCGCGAGCATCGCCGGTATCGCGCTTATAGGTCGTTCCGACGATCATCACTCGCGCGCCATTCACCGACAGCTTCTTGTTGTTGAGCATGGAACTGATCCGTCGAACGACGACCGAGGGCATGTCGCCGTTGATCTCAGACGCGAGTTCGATGAATCGCGCCGAGTAGTTCAGCGTCTTCAGTTTCCACGACAGGTAGTGGGGGTCCAGCGGGATGCAGTGCCCGCCGATTCCGGGCCCCGGGAAGAACGGCATATAACCGAAGGGCTTCGTCGCCGCACCCTCGATGACCTCCCAGACGTCCACGCCGAGCTTCTCGCACATCAACGAGACTTCGTTGACCAGGGCGATGTTGACCGCACGGAAGGTGTTCTCCAGGAGCTTGATCATCTCCGCTGCCTCGGTCGAGGAGACCGTGTGCACGGTGTCGATGACCTGTCGATAGAGCAACGCAGCCACCTCGGTGCAGTCGGGGCTCGAGCCGCCGACGACCTTTGGTGTGTTGTGGGTCTTGAATGTCTCGTTTCCGGGATCGACTCGTTCCGGAGAGAAGGCCAGATAGAAATCGCGACCACCCTTTAGCTTCGACGTCTCCAGTGCTCCGCGGACCACTTCCTCGGTGGTTCCGGGGTAGGTCGTCGACTCGAGGATGATCAGTTGCCCGGCTCGCATCTCCCTGGAGATCTCCGACGTCGCCGCAACGATGTACGAGATGTCGGGGTCCTTGGTCTTACGGAGAGGTGTCGGGACGCAGATGATGATCGCGTCGAACTTCCCACAACCGCGGAAGGATGCCTTGGCCGTTAGCTTTCGCTTCTTGACCAGCCGGGCCACCTCGGCTCCGGGGACGTCCTGGACGTGACTCTTGCCGGCATTGATCCCCTTGACCTTGCTGGTATCGACGTCGATACCGGTCACGTGGAAACCGGCATCGGCAAACTCGACCGCCAGCGGTAGGCCCACATAGCCCATCCCGATGACGCCGATTCGTGCCTCACGGTTCTCGATTCTCTGCAGAAGCTTCTTTTTTTGCTGACTCATGTCGCTCTTTGTCGGACCGCTGGCACGACGCGATGGGCCACCCGTTTCCGGGGGACCTTCGGGGATCGGGACGGGTGAAATATAGAGAGGATCGGCGGCGAGTTCCAGCGTAGGCCGGTTGTCAGATCAATCCTCCGCCTGTTCGTCCTCGGACTTGATGCCTTTCTTCTGATAGCGGCGCATCAACCACCGTGCGAATTTACTGTCGTTTACGCCGGCGACAACCTGTTCGAGTCCGGTATGTAGCTGTCGCTCGTTGACCAGGGCCCCGAGCGTCCCCTGTCCGGTGTTCACCTT
The DNA here is from genome assembly GCA_029861955.1 of Acidobacteriota bacterium. NCBI lineage: Bacteria > Pseudomonadati > Acidobacteriota > Acidobacteriota bacterium. The sequence continues at coordinate 57,873 of JAOTYK010000013.1, read as the reverse complement.
TTCCGTGATTTCGGCAGTATTCGAGAGGATTCGGCCCAGGTCGACCGCCAATTGCTCCGAATAGGCCTCGTCATAGACCAACTTCGAGATCAAACCGTTGCCGTTCTCGATCTGGGTGGTCATCCGCTTGAGAGAGGCCGATGCGGAGGCCAGGTCGTCAACGATCTGCCGACCCTTGCCGTCCTCCCGCAACATCTCACCGACCGCCCCCTCATCCAGGCTGATGCCGTTGACCAGCTTTGAGAGGCTCTCGATGGCCGTCCCCAGGTCGTCGATCTTGGTGGCGAAGGACTCGTCGTAGAGCAGACGGCCCACGAACCCCTCCCCCTTCAGGAGGTCCGCGGTGATGGCACGCAAGTTCTCCATCGAACCGGCCAGGGCATCGACACCGGAGCGACCGAACTCGGGATCCGTCATCATCTGCCCGATCAGCCCCTCGCCCGATTCCAGGGATTCCAAAAGGTTCTTGAGCGAGACGGTGATGTCGTTGAGATTCTCGGCGGCCACGGCGGCCTGCTGGAGAAGTTCGGGGTCCTGAACCGGCCGAATCTCACCACCTGCTGCCAGCAAGGGGCTGTCCGGGGTTCCCGGCACGATCTCTACAAATTTCTCTCCGGACAGAAGCTGGAGAATCCTGAGCGCGGCGCCGGAGTCCTCGCGGATCCGTCCCGAGAAGTCGGCATCGACGATCAGCCCGACACGGATTCCCGGCTCCGCCGCATCGGTCGAGAGCTTGATGTCGGAGACGCTACCGATCTGCACGCCTGCCATCTTGACGGGCGACCCGATGACGAGGCCATCGGTCGTGGGGAAACGGACAACGAAGGAGGTTCGTCCGCCAAAGAGACGTCGGCTATCGCCGATCGCCATCACGGAGACGGCCAGGACGATCAACGCCAGTGCCAGCATGGCACCGACCGACAGGTCACGCGTGCCGCTACGCGCCATATCCGCCTCCCTCGAGGAAATTCCTCAACACGGGCTCGCGGCAACTGCGAGCCTCTTCCACCGTACCATCGAAGTAGATCTTGCCCTCGTGCAGAAATGCGATCCGATCGCCCACCGCAAAGGCCGAATGGATGTCGTGAGTCACGACGACCGACGTGACGTTCAGGCGAGCCTGAAGACTGCGGATGAGTCGGTTGATCGCGTTGGCGGTGATCGGATCCAACCCCGTGGTCGGCTCGTCGTACAGGATCGCCTGCGGAGCCAGGGCGATCGCCCGCGCCAGCGCGACTCGTTTCCGCATCCCACCCGACAGGCTGGCCGGCATCTGCTTTTCGATGTCGGACAGTTCCACCAGCGTCAGGACCTCGCGGACGCGATCCAGGATCGCCGTCTCGTCACGCTGCGTATGTTCGCGGAGCGCGTAGGCGACGTTGTCCTCCACCGTCATCGAATCGAACAGCGCGCCGGCCTGAAACAACATCCCGACCTTCTTGCGTGTCTCGATCAGCTGCTCTTCGTCGAACTCCGTAATCTCCTGACCATCGACCCAGACCTCACCACTATCCGGACAGTGCAGACCGATGGCGTGTCGTAGAAGGACCGACTTGCCGCTACCCGAACCACCCATCACCACGACGGTCTGTCCGCGGCGGATATCGAGATCGACGCCGGCGAGGACCGGCGTTTGACCGAAGGACTTGTGGATCCCCTGATAGCGAATGAAGGCCTCGCTCATGGAAAGAGCACCAGGAACATCTTGGTCAGAAAGAAGTCCGAGATGATGACCGCGATCGACGACGTAACCACCGTGCTGGTGGTCGCCCGCCCGACGCCGTCGGCGCCACCACGTGCGTTCAGTCCGTTGTAGCAGGCGATCACACCGATGAAGAACGCGAAGAACACGGTCTTGCCGATACCGCTGACCAGGTCCTGCGGTCGGAGCGCCTCGAAGACGTGAGACATGTAGTAGACCCGCGACTGGCCGAGCTCGAAGACCGCCATCAGCAACCCACCGAACAGCGCCACCGCATCGGCGAGGATCGTAAGAACCGGTAGACCGAGAAGCAGCGCCCAGACTCGCGGCACGACCAGTTTCTTGACGGGACTCGCAGCAAGCGCCCGTAGGGCATCCACCTGCTCGGTGACTGCCATGGAGCCCAGCTCTGCGGTGATCCCCGCACCCACGCGACCGGCCACGACGAGGGCGGCCAGGACCGGCCCCAGCTCGCGAACGACGGACAGGGCCACGACATCGCCGACGAACGACTTGCCACCGTAGGCCGCCAGGGAATAGGCCGTCTGGATCGCCAGCACCATCCCCGTGAAGAGGAGCGTGATGTTGGTGATGGTGAGGGACTTCACACCCAGTTCGTGAAGTTGGTCGAGGAACAACCGGAAGCCGAAGGGACGCCGCACGCCCACGCGAAGCGCATCCCAACCCAGACGCGCCATCCCGCCTAGTTCCTCGAGATTGGAGCTCACGATATTCACGGGTTCCCACGCCCCCCGGGCTCCCGAGCGCCCATAGTCATCGCGTTCGATGGCTGGTGCAGCATAGGGTTCGGGTCCGTGGAAGGTCAACCCCGTCAGAACCATTGAACCCCGTTGCTATACTCAGCCCCTCTCGACACGGGGTAGCGATGGTTCGTGGATTTCTATCATGGCTCGTATTCCTCGTGGTCACACCGCTCTGTGCCATTCCCGGTGCCATCGTCAGTTCTTTCAACGGTGACAGCCACGGAACGATGCGGGCGGGTCGCGCGTGGGCTCGCGCGATGCTGTGGGTGACAGGGACGCGGGTCGTCTACCGGAACCTCGACCGGCTGACCTCGAACCAGCCCTGCATCTACGTCGTCAACCACGAGTCCTACCTCGATGTCTGGGTGCTCTTACGGGTCTTACCGCTGACGACACGTTTCGTTGCCAAGGCATCGTTGTTCCGCGTCCCGGCCATGGGCTGGGCCATGCGGGCAGCGGGGTTCATCCCGATTGACCGTGGCAACCGCAATCGCGCGATCCGCTCCCTCGATACGGCGATCGAGCGGATCAAGGCCGGGCGCAACGTCCTGTTGTTCCCCGAGGGTACCCGCAGTCGAAGCGGCGAACTGCAGCCGTTCAAGAAGGGACCCTTCCACCTGGCCATGCGTGCCGGCGTGTCGGTCGTTCCCGTCGTGATCCACGGAACCCATCGCATCATGCGCCCGGGGACGTGGAAGGTGCGTTCCGGCGTCGCGACGGTTCAGGTTCTCGAACCGGTCGATATCTCTTCGTTCGACGCCGACGGTCACAACGGCCTTCGCAAGTCGGTCCGCGCGCAATTCGTCGACGCCCTGGCGGATGTCGCGGGATGACCCGCAGGACACTCGTGACACGACTGCGGGGTCGCTGTAAGCGCAACCCGTTGCTGCGACAGCTGTCGAAGATCGCCGTCGACCAGGCGATCGATCTCTACTGGGTCGGTGGCGGGATCCGTGACGCGGCGATGGGTCGCGCCTCCGGCGACCTCGATCTACTGGTCACGACCGGTTCTCGTCGCCTCGTCGGCATCCTGCAATCGACCTGGGACACCCGCGGGTTCTCGTTTCGCAAACGCGGCGTCACGACGTGGCGTTTCGCCGTCGACGACGGCACGGTCGACCTGGTCCTGGCCGAGCGTCGCGGGCTCGACGGGGATCTGACCCGGCGCGAACTGACGATCAACGCGATGGCCTTCTCGTTGCGGGAGCAGACGTTCCACGACCCCCACGGCGGTCTCGCGGATCTGCGGCGTAAACGCCTGCGAACCATCGATGCGAAACGCTTTCGAGAGGATCCCGTGCGTGCACTGCGTCTGGCGCGCTTCCACGGGACGCTACCGACCTTCAATGCCACGGTCGAGACACGTCGCGCGGCAGGCGCCCAGAAACGTGCCCTCGGTCGTGCCTCGCCGGAGCGGATCCGCGATGAGCTTCAGAAGTTGCTTCTGTCCCGGCGCCCCGATCGCGGGCTGGCGGTGATCGAAGAGCTCGGATTGTTGCCCGCCGTGCTTCCCGAACTCGTCCCACTTCAGTCCTGCGTTGCAGGCGAAGGGCGTCCGGACGTCTGGAGTCACACGCTGCAGACTTTACGCGAGACCTGTCGGCGCACCCCGTTGCCCGGGGTCTCGAAGTCCATGGATGCCGCTTCGACGGCCCTCCTGCGTTGGAGCCTCCTGCTTCACGACATCGCCAAGCCTGCCACCCTGGGCGTCAAGAAGGACGGCAGCCCCAGTTTTCACGGGCACGAGGTTCTCGGCGAGAAGATGGCCGACGCCTGCCTCAGAAGACTCCACGCGTCCAGGGACCTGCGCCGCGATGTCGGCAAACTGATCCGCTGGCACCTTCGTCCGGGTCACCTGGCCGATGGCCCACCGTCAAGGCGCGGCCTGCGTCGGTTGGCGCACGAAGCCGGACCCCTCTTACCGATCCTGTGTGCCCACGCCGCAGCCGACGCCCGGGGCTCCGGTTCGCCCGATCCCACAGAACGTATGGAGCGACTGGAGTCGACCCTGGCGGCGCTGCTCGAGACGGCACAGTCGCTAAGGAAGCGTCCCCTGTTGCGACCCGTCACGGGTAACGACGTGATGAAACTCTGTGACGTCGATGCCGGCGAGGATGTGGGGCGGATCCTACGCGAGGTCGAGGAGCGTGTACTGGAGGGGCGAATCGTCAACCGACGTCAGGCCCTGGCCTACCTACGGACCCGAAAGACGGCGCCCTAGCGACGCCCGACAATCCGTCCATACAGCGTCCGCATCTCGTGCGGTCTCGGGATGCCGACGTGGGTCCAGAGCCCGGCGACCCAACGTGTCGTCAGCCACATCGCCAGGTTGTGAACGATGATGCCGACACAGGCCACCGTCGCGATACCGACGGTTCCGTAGTGATCGCGAACCAACAGCGCGCTGGTTACCATGCCGACGCCGACCACCAGGGTGATCCCCATCAGGTAACGCTGGTGCCCGGTCATGCCGAGGGTGATGCCACAACTCCCCGTCAGGACATTGACGAGTCGACCGGCAGAGAGCAACGCCAGGATCGTGGCACCCTCGGCGAAACGTGGCTCGTAGACCAGCGAGAGCACGGTCCCGCCGGCAAAGATGAACGTCGCCAGTACCAGGAACGCCGGCAACCCCGCAAAGGTCGCCGTCGCGCGAAGGACGCGCTGGAGTTGCTCCCGCTCTCCCCTCGCGTAAAGATCGGCGATAAATGGCGGCACCACCAGATTCACGAGGGTCAGGGACATGGATACCACGGTGACCAGCCGGGCGGCCGCCCCGTAGACGCCGACCTGGTCCTCGCTGAAGAAGGCGCCCATGACCCAGAGATCGAACTGGGTCAGGACTAATGCCGTCAGCCCGGTCACCCACATCGGTGTCGAGACTCCAAGAATCTCCCGGACTCCCATGGTCCCGCCGACCGGCAGACGTGAGATGCGGATGGCGAGCAACGTAACGCTGATCAGTAGGCTGAACGCCGTCGCCGCGGAGATCATGTAGACGGCGTCAATCAACTGAAGCGAGCCACTCGTATGTGAAACGTAGAACAGCAGCGCCAGAAACAACACCCGGGCAATGGTGCCGCCAAAGACCGTTGCCAACCGGATGTCCTTGAGCCCGCGAAATGCCTCGGAGACGAAGACCTGAATCGCACGCAGAACGGCCCAGATGGCGACCGCGCCCATCGCCGCCGCCAACGTCGATGAATTCCACACTGATCGGGCCAACCAACTTCCGCCCCCGAACGCGAGGATGCTTCCGATGACCAAACAGCCGACGAACAGAAGTTGCGCGCATCGCACGACCACACGGCGGGCCTTCTCCGGTCGTCCCGTGCCGATGAATTCGGCGACGAAGCGGACGACGGCCATGTGCAGCCCGACCTGAGCCAGCATCGCGCCACCGGTGATCGTCGTGTAGGCCAGCATGTAGGCGCCGAAGTGATCGTCGCTGAGGAGACGGGCCAACAAACCGAGAGCCAACAGCTCCGAACCGGCGGTGACGAACTTCCCCGCCAGCGCCCATGCGCCACCGGCCAGCAGCCGCTTGAGGAGCGTCTCAGCCATTCGCATCGAGGTCCACGTTGAAGTCCCGCAGCACCCGCAGCGCCAGAGCCCGCGACGCCTCACCCTGCGGCACATCGTGACCGAGGGTCTCGTCGATCCAACCGGCGACCGGGATGCCGAACCCGGACTTCGGTCGATTCCAGATCTCCGCCGGGAGCTCGGGCGCGACCCGACGCACGACCGCGGACTTGCCGTGGCTCTGTGCCGGTTCGAAGTGGGCGGCGTCGAAGCGATCCCGCAGGACCGCGTCCACCAACGGGACACGCAGCTCCAGCGAGTGGGCCATCGACGCCCAGTCGGAATCGCGGAGCAATTGGTTACGCATGTACTGCGTCGTCTCCATCACATGAACCGCGCGCCAGACACCCTCTTGTGCCACGACGTCGTCGTCGAGGAACTTCCCGGCATCCTGCAGCGGCGAATAGTTTGCCAGCGCGTCCGCGGCCGCGCTCGTCCCGAGCAGCCTGGGCAGCTCCTCGGGAAGGAACAGTCCCCGTCGCAGGAAGTAGGCGCCGGGAAGCGTGGGGCCGTAGCGCAACAGGCCACGAAGCTTCGGTCGTCCACCGCTCAGCGACGCCAACCGAGGCCAGATTGACGACAGTCCGGGAACACTCGCCAGTCGCTGGCTTCGTCTCTGCCATCGCGGCACATCACTGAACGAGTCGTAGCTCCCCATCAACTCATCTCCGCCTAGACCGGAGAGGACGACCTTGAAACCAGCCTCGCGGACGGCGTGGGAGACCATGTAGGTGTTGAACCCGTCGATCGTGGGTTGATCCATCGCCCGGCGCGCGTCGGAATACAACGCCAGAAAATCCTGCTTGCCCACACGACGCTCGATATGTTTCGTCCCGAGGCTCTCGGCGATCTGCCTGGCCAACGGCGCCTCATCCCGCTCGGTGTCGGCAAACTCGTCGAACTGCAAGGTGAAGGTCGTCAGCCCCTCGGGAGCTTTTCGTCGCGCGAGGGCTGCCAGAAGGCTCGAGTCCAGACCACTCGATAGAAAGACGGCCACCGGCACGTCCGACTCCAGATGATCGCCGACACACTCTTCGAGGGTCGCCTCCAGAGTCGAGTCGTCGGGACGAGGTGGACGGGTCAGGTCGTAGTACGGGACGGGATCTCCCACACGACCGTCGGTCGCGAGGAGGTAGTGACCTGCGGGCACGGCCCGCACCGATCGGTAGAGCGTCCGGGGCTCGGGCACGCTCCCCCACATCAGGAACCCGGCCACCGAGGTCGGGTCCACGGTGGCGTCGACCGCACCGCCGGCGAGCAGTGCCTTGACCTGCGAGGCGAACCTCAGATGGCGCCCGTCGTCTGCGATATAGAGCGGCTTGATCCCCAGCGGGTCCCGAGCCAGGAAGAGAGAGCGCTCGCGCCGATCCCAGATCGCGATCGTGAACATCCCCCGGAGCCGCGGCAGCATGGCTGCCCCGTGACGGGCATAGAGTTCGAGGAGGACCTCGGTGTCGCAGTGGGATCGAAAATTCGCACCGTCGCGGATGAGGGCCTCACGAAGACGACGGTAGTTGTAGATCTCGCCGTTGAAGACCAACGTGTAACGACCGTCGGCGCTTTTCATGGGCTGGGCACCGGCGTCGGACAGATCGATGATCGCCAGTCGTCGGTGACCGAGACCGACGTGGCCGTTCTCATCGAGCCACAGCCCCGATCCGTCGGGCCCACGGAGCGCCATGGACTCACGCGTGAGCAGCAGTTCTTCCCGTGAGACCGGCGTCGCACCGGCATCGAATCGAACGATTCCATTGATACCGCACATCGGAAGCTACTCGGTCTTCGTGTATCCGTAGCGTTCCATCATCGCGCCACAGATCTCCTGGAACTGCTCTTTCCGCTGGCTGGACCAATCAGACCACGGGGGCAGCGGAGCGATCTCGGGCATGATCGCGTTGCCACGGATCCAGCGTCGCAACCGATTCTTGACGCGATACTGCCGACTCGTGTTGCTCGGTCGTTTGACCTCGCGCTCCCAGGTCGCCTGCCCCACCTCGACGCCGGTCGGCTGCAGTACCTGTGTGCGAAAGACCTCGTAGTCTTTGAGCAGGTCCTCGAATCGAACGGGGCGATCGACCCTGGACTCGATGAATTCGTTGGTGTGACGCCAGGACCAGCAAAGACGCTGAAAACGATCCATGCTGCTCCAGCGTTCTGCGAATGGATCGTCGTTGCCGGGTACGATCGGCCCCTCAAGCTCGTAGGAGGTGTAGGCCGGTCGGGTCCACACGGAGCGCACGTACGCGCGCCCGTCGCGAACGAGATGGATGAAGGTCGGATCGAACCGACGACGCAACCAATCGATCTGGAACCGAAGGAGCGAGTTGGTCTCGCCGTAGATCGGCACGTCGCCTGCGGCGGCCAGCAGCGGGCGGAATCGCTCCTCCAACGCGTCGTCCAGCGCGCGGTTGTCGGGGCTGACGTTTCTCAACATGTGCAGACGCGGATCCCAGGCACTGGGTTCGTGATGGACGACGGCACGGGGGTCGCTCTGAAGCAATGCGGAAAGGAAGTGCGTTCCCGACCGACCCATCGCGACGATGAAGAAAAACCGCATGCGGCCCCGCATCCCGTGCTCAGTCCAACTCGGCGATGGCCTCCGCCAGCAAGACTCGGACGGGATCTTCCAGCGTTCCCGGAACCGCAATCAGACCACGGAATAACGGGTGACGACGATTAAAGATGGGCTCTTCCCCCTCCACGGTCCACACCGCGCCGCCGGCGGCAAGCACCAGGGCCGTTCCGCCGGCCACATCCCACTCGTGTTTCGGGACCAGCGTCCAGGTCGCGTCGGCCCTTCCTGCGGCCACCAGGGCCATCTTGTAGGCCACGGAGCCGGTGGGCTCGACCTTGATCGGTCCGGCGTTCCAACGATCCCATTGACCGCGACGGACCTCGCTGCGGCTGGCGAGGACCGTGATCCCGTCGACGTCTGCGTGGGGACGGACGGTCGTCTTCTGGCCGTTGGTCAGGACACCGGTCTCCAAGGATCCAATCACCGTCAGGTCGTGAGACGGCACGGCGATGCCACCCGCCACGGCGCGACCGTTCTCCACCAGACCGATGGAGATGCACCACTCCGCTATCCCGGCGACGAACTCCCGGGTGCCGTCCAGAGGATCGACGACCCAGACCCGTTCCTTGCCCAGACGCTCCTCGGAGTCGACGGTCTCCTCCGACAGCCAGCCCTCCCCGTCACGGGGAAGGGTCTCGAGTAGGCAATCGTTGATGGAGGTGTCGGCCTCGGTCACCGGATCGTTTCCGGACTTGACTCGATGCTCGATCTCCCCCGGTGTAAAACGGGAGACGACGGCGCAGGCACGGGCCAGCGCGGCCTCGATCCGCTTCAGGTCATCGGTCCGTGACATCAGTCCTGACTCGGGACGCCGACGTACCCTTCTCGCTCGAGATGCAAGAGAATCTGATTGGCGGCCTCTTCCGGCGTGTGGTCGGTGGTGAGGATCACCACATCGGCATCCTTGGGCTCCTCGTAGGGGTCGGAGATTCCGGTGAACTCCTTGATCAGCCCTGCACGCGCCTTGGCGTAGAGTCCCTTGCGATCCCGCTGTTCACAGACCTCGATCGGTGTCTCCGCGTAGACGAGGATGAATCCGCCCAGTGGCTCGATCATCTCCCGCACTTCCCGACGAAGTTCGTCGTACGGTGCGATGGGAGCACAGACGGCGATCCCGCCATTCTTCGTGATCTCCGACGCGACGTAACCGATGCGACGGATATTGATGTTGCGATGCTCCTTCGAGAAGCCCAGCTCCGACGAGAGGTTCGTGCGGACGATATCGCCGTCCAGCAGCGTGACCGGTCGGCCACCCATCTCGAGGAACTTCACCAGGAGGACGTTGGCGATAGTCGACTTGCCGGCGCCGGACAGCCCGCTGAAGAAAACCGTGAAGCCCTGTTTGGCCCGTGGAGGATGACGCTGCTGCAACGCGGCAGCGACATCGGGGAACGTAAACCACTCGGGAATCTCACGTCCCTCGGCCAGACGCTGACGCAACTCCGTGCCGGAGATGTTCAGAACCCTCGCCCCCTCCGGGACCTCATCGATCGGATAGTAGGCCGCGTGGTCCTCCGAATAGACCATCAGCTTGAACGGCACCATCGCGACGCCGATCTCTTCCGCGTGCTTCTGCATCATCTCCTGGGCGTCGTAGGGCCCATAGAACGGCTCGCCCTTCGAATCGTTGCCGGGGCCGGCGTGATCCCGACCGACGATCAGATGGGTGCAGCCGAAGTTCTTGCGGATGATCGCGTGCCAGACGGCCTCGCGAGGCCCACCCATGCGCATCGCCAGGGGCAACAGCGAGAGCCGGGCGGTCTGGGCCGGGTAGCGTTTGAGGATCGCCTCGTAGCAACCGACACGGGTGTAATGATCCAGGTCACCGGGCTTGGTCAGACCGACGACCGGATGGACGAGCAGGTTGGCCTCGACCTCCTTGGCCGCACGCAGCGTCAGCTCGTGATGGGCACGATGCATCGGGTTGCGGGTCTGGAAGGCGACGATCTTCTTCCAACCCATCTTTGCGAACTCGCGACGAACATCTGCCGGACTCTCGCGCAGGGTGCGGAAGTCGTAGTGGGCCGGTAACTGGATTCCCTCCAGTCGGCCACCGACGTAGTGACTGTTGGATCGATTTAGCAGATGATCGACGGCGGGGTGCTTGATGTCCGTCGAACCGAACACCGCGTTGGCCTCGGCCTTCAGGTCCGGTTGCCAGACCTCTTCGACGTGTAACACTGCCAGCATGACGCCTTCCGGGTCACGCAGCGCCACACGACCGCCAACCTCGAGGGAGTTGGCGAAGGACTCGTCGACGTCCATCGTGATGGGCATCGGCCAGAGAGTCCCGTCGGCGAGACGCATCTCCTTGCAGACCGAATCGTAGTCCTTGCGCGTCATGAATCCGCGCAGCGGCGAGAATGCGCCGTTCAGCAGAAGTTCGAGATCGCAGATCTGACGCGCGGTCAGATCCCACGACGGCCAGTCCTTCGAAGATTCCTTGAGTTGGTTTCCGGCGGCGGCGTCGACGACGAGGTCGACCAACTCTCCTCCGTGCGGTTTGATGAGATGTTCCACGACGTAGCAAGCTCCTTTGTCGCAACCGAGTTCATCCCGGCGCGCCGATCGTTACGCAAGGCGTTTTGTACGTGTTTCGGGGAGGGCGAAGCACTCTAGTAGTCCACCCCGACACTGTCAACGGCAGGTCGTTCTTATCCGCTCCCCATCGATGCCTCGTACCACGCGGAGGTACGGGCGAGCCCGTCGTCGAGTCCGACACGGGCCTCGAAACCGAACCCGTCCCGGGCCCGTCGTGTGTCGAGACAGACCCGCGGCTGCCCGTCGGGTTTGCTGGCGTCCCACTCGAACCGTCCGGTGAATCCGACGGCGTGTCCGATCCGCTCGGTCAGGTCGCGGATCGAGGTCTCCTGCCCCGAACCCAGGTTCACCGGCTCCGGCCCGTCGTAGAGCGCCGCGGCACGGACGATTCCGACAGCGCAATCGTCCACGTAGAGAAACTCCCGGGTGGCCACGCCGGTTCCCCAGCAGGTGACGACGTCACGGCCGGCGTCGCGCGCCTCGCTACATCGACGGATCAACGCCGGGATCACGTGGGACGTCTCGGGATCGAAGTTGTCGTGAGGCCCGTAGAGGTTGACCGGCATCAGATAGATGCCGTCCATCCCGTACTGTCGGCGATAGGCCTGGAGTTGCACGAGAAGCAGCTTCTTGGCCAGACCGTAGGGCGCGGTGGTCTCCGCCGGATAACCCTCCCAGAGGTCTTCCTCCCGAAAGGGAACCGCGGTCTGTGCGGGATACGAGCAGATCGAGCCGACGCAGACGAACCGACCGACTCCCCTTCGGCGGGCGCGTTCGATCAGCAGAGCGCCCATCATCAGGTTGTCGTAGAGGAACGCGCCAGGATTTGCGTCGTGCGCTCCGATCCCTCCGACCCGTGCGGCCAGATGAATGATGAGGTCCGGTTGAGCGTCCGCGAGGAAGCGGTCGACACCTTCCTCGGTGGTCAGGTCGTAATCGGCGCTCCGCGGCACGAAGGGAGGCGGGCAACCGTGACGTGTGAGCTCCGCGACGACGGCCCGGCCGAGGAAACCTGCCCCTCCGGTCACGGCGATCCGCCGTCCGGTGAGCGCGTTGAGTTCGGTCATCGGATCCCCCGCTTCGGTCACGTCGTGAATCTATCGACGATCGTCTCTAATTCAACCCCAAAAACCAGCGGATCTCACGTTCGACCTCGGCCCGGGCCGCGGCTCGACTGGATTCGGGAAGACGACGCTCGATTTCGCGCTGCCAGGTCTCCCGGTAGCGGGCGATCAGGGTCGACAGATCCGTATCCATGGGCCAGATCCGCTGCCCGGAGAGATCCCGCGAGGACTGCCGGTAACGGACGAGCGTCGCCCGATCGAGGGTCAGGCGTCCGTGTTGGACCCGCTCGTGCTCTCGGCTTCCAGCGGGGACCGCCGCCTCGGCGGCATTCCAGAGGGTTGCCGCACGCTCGAGGAACCGGTGATCGATCGCCGTAAACGCTTCGGTCGGTGCCCGGTAGCGGATCTCCCCCCGTTGCCGTCGAGCCACGCGGCTCTGAAGACGGAGATAACGTCGCACGAGAGGGGCGGCGTCGCCGTAGAACCCATCGGTAAACTCCCGCACCAGAACGCGGTAGCTGCGATCGGGATCCACCATCCATTGCGCCAGCAACCAACGGGAGAGATCTCGCAGGTCGTCGGCCAGTGGGTCGTCGTGTTGGTAGTAGATGCCCTGCACTCCGACCCGCTCGTACAACCTCAGATCCCGCTGCATGCGACGCAGCCGCGGGAACGGCATGTCGCCATGGCTTCCGTAGTGGACGGCGTAGTCCCAGACCCAGAGCGTCTCCGCAAGCTGAGACCAACGCTGCAGCTGCTGTAGGTGTTCACGGTTGCGTGGGTGCTGCAACGGGCGGGCGAAGTCACGATGCTTGAGTGTGGAGTGACGCAGAATGACGTTAGGTGGGATGGTCGCTTCCGCCGGCGGGCCGGCGGAGTATCCGTAGGCCAGCGTTTCGATCTGCAGCTCCGGGACCCGAGAAGCGATCTCGCCGACAAAATCCAGGATTGCGCCGGACTTCCCACCAGCCCGGGCCTCCAGTTCCTGACACGGCACACACTCGCACGCCCCGTTCCAGTCGTTCTGCGAGACACTGTAGATGCGTGGTGCGAGCGCCAGGTTGGACTGTAGCCGCGCGACGATCCGGTCTCGCAACGCCTCGTCGGAGAGGCAGAGCTGTCCACCGTCGTGGAACCGTCGCCCATCGTGCTCCGAGAACCACTCCGGGTGATGATCGAAGACCGATTCCGGTTGGATCCACTTGTAGAACGTGTGGGTGTAGCCCGGAGATCCGAACTGCCAGTTCGGTGCCAGCGCGCGATCGAGCTTCGTGAAATGCCCGTTCAGGCCGCTGCGTGCGGCGAAGATCGGATCGTCCAACCCATCGAAGAGATCCCGCATCGGAAACGCGGGCCGACCGCCCCACTCCCCTTCACGGACCTGCAGCCGATCGTGGTGCGGAATCTTCGTGTCCCACGGCGTCCACCAGCGAACACCGACGACGTCCTCGAGGAAACGATGGACGGCGTAAAGGGTCCCGCGTGGTGCCCCTCCGAACAGATGAAGCTGCCCATCGACGACCCGCCGTCTCCACGTTTCCGCAGGGAGCTCGTCGTCCGTCCCGCCGATGTGGATCGTCCCGTCCCCGCCGGCCGTGACCCGCCACTCCGCGTCCGTGGCCAATTCGAGATGCAGGCGGAGCTCGTCTGCGGCGTAGCGTTCCTCATCGCTTGGGAGGTCAGGGACGACGATCGTGTTCCGCGGCTGCCCGTCGAACAGGACGACGGACTGACCGACGGCGATTCCGGACGCTAGCAACGACAGGGCGAGAACAGACACACCCTGTCGCAGGCCTCTCACGGGTTCGTGTCCGGTAGCTCGCTCCAGGGTGCCAGTTGCTTCCACTCCGCTGCGTCGTGCCGATGCGGTTTGTTGGCGGGATGGATGGTCGACAGGTCGAACTCCGGCAGTTCCATCTCCAACGCGTCGTAGACCTTCCCCAGCGTCGCCAGTGGATCGTCGCAGAACGCGTCGAAGTTCAACGAGACGAAGCGTCGCCCGTAGATCCGGCGTCCGTCCTGCTCCACCTTGTTGAAACAGTGGTGCCAGTAGACCATCAGCCGCCCGACGGCAGGCAAGGCGTAGACCGTCGCGGGGTCGATGCCGGATTCCGCCAGGCGATGGGCGAACAGCGAGTCGGTCGTCTTGCCGATGATCTTCTCGAACTGCCACCCGTTGTACTTGCCGTCACGGGTAAAGAAGTGCCGCTTGTCCAACCAGCGACGGATCCCGGCGAAGCGCCCCGTGCGCCGGGGAAGCATATGGGAAGTCGCATGACTCGCGGGGTGGCGGTAGAGATGCACGAAGACGGCGTCGGGTGCTTCGTCGTGCAGATCCTGAATCTTGTACTGGCAGCGGGTCGTGTCGAACATCATCTGTTCGCCCTCGTCCGCCAGGAATCGTAACCAGTTTCGCTGACGGTCACTGAACCCCGAGCGCAATTCCTCGTTGGCACCGATCGGCGTGAAGCGCTCCCAGAACGCGACCCCGTCTCGCTGCAGGAGTCGGTGGAACTCTTGCGGGTTGTAGATCAGCTTCGTGCTTGGCAGGTACTGGAGTTGCTGACTGAACGGCTCGTCGAAACAGGTCAGACGAGCATCCTGCCGCAGCGTTCGCCAGAAGATCGTCGTCCCCGAACGCCTGAGCCCCTGGACGATCAGCTTGATCGCCATCGTCCCGCTAACCTTCCTTACGGAGGAAGGCCTTCCCCACGACCAGCACGTCCATCTTTGTGCGCGTAAAGCAATCGATGGCGTGCCCCGGTTCGTTGACCACCGGCTCGTTCTCGTTGAACGAGGTGTTAAGAACGATCGGCGTTCCGGTCTTCTCGCCGAAAGTCGAGATCAGTCGGTGGTACAAAGGGTTCTCTTCCCTGGCGACCGTCTGCAGGCGACCGGTGCCGTCCTCGTGGGTCACCGCGGGAATCTCGGCACGCTTCTCCGGCCGGATCATGTAGACCTGCTGCATGTAGGGCACCGGGTACGAATCCTCGAAGTACTCGCCGGAGCGCTCCGCCAGAATCGACGGGGCGAAGGGACGGAAGTTCTCACGACGCTTGATCCGCTCGTTGAGAATCTCCTTCATGTCGGGGCGACGCGGGTCGACCACGATCGACCGGTTCCCGAGGGCCCGCGGCCCCCACTCGCTACGTCCCTGGAACCAGCCCACGACCTCGCCCTCGACGATCCGCGAGACGGTTCGATCGCAGAGCGCCTGTTCGTCATCGATCCACTCGTATGGCAGCCCGGCCGCATCCAGATCGGCACGGATCCGTGCATCGCTGTATTCCGGCCCGAGATACGCGTTGGGCAGAACGTAGTTGCGTGGCTGACCCAGCTCGACGTTCCAGACCCAGTACGCGGCACCCACCGCCGTCCCGGCGTCCCCGGCGGCCGGGTGGATGTGCATGTCGCGAAACGGTGTGTGCTCGAAGATCTTGCCGTTGGCCACCGAATTGTACGAGCAGCCACCGGCCAGACAGACCCGCGAACTCCCGGTGGATTTGGCCAGATGGTTGAGCGTGTGGAAATAGACGACCTCCGCCATCGCCTGAACCGAGCGGGCGATGTTGAGGTGCTTCGTTTCGAGGGGCTCGTCCTTCTGTCGTGCGGGACCGAAGCGTCGGGCCCAGGCGTCGGTGAACACGGCACCCAGCTGGGGCGAACCGTTCTCCCACTGCATCTCCGCGCCCTTGGAGTGATGATTGAAGAAGTCCAGATCGAGATCGAACTTCCCGTTGTCCTTGAGTCGGATGATCTCGTGGAACGCGTCGAGATACTCGGGCTCGCCGTAGGGCGCCAGCCCCATCACCTTGTACTCGTCACCGTAATACGGAAAGCCGATGTACTGCGTCGCCGCCGTGTAAAACTGACCCATCGAATGGGGAAACTCGATCCACTGGTCGACATCGATGCGACTGCCCTTGCCGTGACCCCACATCGTGGAGACGAAGTCTCCCATGCCGTCGATGGTCAGGCAGGCCGCCTCGTCGAAGGGCGAGAGCAGGAACGACGACGCCATGTGAGCACGATGGTGTTCGACGTTGTGCATCGTCGCCTTGATCTGCGACGGGTCGACTTCCAGCGCCTCGGCTAACGTGCTGCGCAGATCTCGCACCTTGCCCATGTTGGCCAGACGATCCTTGATCTTGGCAAACGACGGGCGACTCTGAACCGCAAACAACACTTTCTTGTGGAGATGAGCCGAGGGGTTCCGACCGATCGCGATGTGTTCGATGTCGGAGATCTTCAATCCGGCGTAGTCGAGACAGAACTGGATCGCCTCGGACGGGAATCCGGCCCAGTGCTTGATCCGACGGATCCGCTCTTCCTCGATGGCGGCAACCAGTTTGCCGTCGACTACGAGACACGCAGCAGAATCACCGTGATAGGCATTGATGCCCAGGATGTACACAACGGACTCCTCAGTCAGGGTGCGACGGGTTCCAATATCCGAAGTAATTCCGTGGAATCAATAGCAAATTCCCATCAGAAGAGCTTGAGGATCAACAGAAACAGCTCGGATTCGCCCTCGAGCTCCGGGATGTCGGATTTCAGGGCATAGCCGTAATTCAGGTTGATGACGGTCTTCCAGGGTCCCACCGTGTTGGCCTGGAGACGCACACCGGTGAACGACTGGCTCCCGAGGTCCAGCGCTTTCTCCTCGACACTGGCGTTCTCCACGAGGGCGTCGAGCTGGACGACGTCGAACAGGTTGAAGGCGTATCCGGTCCGGACGATGACTCCGCGATCGAACCGCACGCCGCTGCCGGCAAATCCCGCCAGCCGATCGGCGCCGAGAAGGCTGAACTGAAACTTCGAGAACCGATCCAGGTCCTCGCCTTCCAGGAAACTCGCCGCGACACGGAGCTTCTGAAACTTTGCCAGGTACCACTCCTTGAACGCGGAGACCCGCCAGCGCATGAACGAGTCAAACACCTCCTCCGGTGCTCCAGGGATATAAGCCTCCGTCATCGGGTCATAGACGAGGTAGGTGTCGTTGCCGATATCGAAGAGACCGAACTCCTCCCACTCGGAACGACTGGCCCGCGTCACGTTGGCGGTCAGCGACCAGCCTCGCCGGTTGTACTCGGCATCGAGCGCGGTAGCGATCAGCGTGTGGTCCTGCGGAAGTCGGTATTCCAGATCAACCGGGTTCATCGGATCCATCCGCAGATCGTCAAAGAGACGCTCGGTGTCCTTGTCGTCGAAGTAGCTCCAGGCCCGCGCCGAACCGATCAGGTTGGCCTTGAAGAACGAACCGAACGGCCTCGAGACCCGGACCGCCAGACTCTGGGAGCGTCGCTCGATGGTCTCGAATACAAGCTCGTCGTCACCGGCGAATCTCTCGTCGGATCCCTTCAGGGCCGAGAGTGTCGCATCGACGGTGATGTCGAACTTGCTGCCCCAGACATTCGGCTTGGAGCCGTTTGCGAACGCCAGCACACCGGCGAACAGCACGTTGAACTGGATGTCCTTGTGGAACAGGTCGTAGTTGAAATAGCTGACGCCGGCCAGCGGCGTGAACCCGTCGCTGGAGCCGTCCTTGAACGCACCGGCCGCGGCGAAGATCGCACTACGATTCACTTCGGTCTTGACGGTGCGGGTCCCGTCCTCCTCCCGCTGGAGATAGCGGAAGCCGTCGTCGGTGTCCCGCAACATCTGGTTGTCGGAGGCATAAGATGCCGCACGCCGGGCCTCGAACTCCTCGACCGTCGGGTTCAGGTCGTATTCGAGAAACTCGACGTCCCGCAGGACGACGAAGTTCCGTCCGGTGGCGGACCAGATCTGCTGCCCCTCGATCCTGGACAGCATGCGATAGGGACGACCCTCGCGGTCCGTCGAGATGTCGAAGAGATCCACCTCCTCGTTGGAGAGGACCGGCGATGTGAGGTTGGTCTGGATGGCGTTGGCCTTGACCCGCTCGAAGGTCTCGGTATCGATCCAGAGTTTTCCCCGGTAGAGACTCTGGTCGGCAAGCTCGGGGATCGGCTCGAACGCCAGCACGTAGGCCTTACGCCCATCCACCCGATCCAGCCCCGCGCGACGATAGGCGTACGTTCGATCCAGCGTGAGATCCAACGGTAGCGTCAGAACCTTCTCCGGCTGGAAGAACGGAATCTCGGGGATGTTCTTCCAACGAACCTTCGTCCCGTTGACGAAGTACTCGGTCTGCTCCCACTCGACCTGGGAGCCACGCTCCCAGTAGTAGACACTCTCGATGGAAAGATCGAAGCTGCCGCCCGTTCCGAGCTTGAAGTGAAAGTCGGTGCGGGCCTTGCCGGTCCAGCGATCGAGACGATCGTCCTGCTCACGCTGAACTTGCTGGTAGCGGGCGATGATCTCCTCGGCCGTCAGGTCCCGGCTACCGGTCCGCTGGATTTCCTGAGACGGCGCCTCCAGCCCACCGGCACCCTTCACGTAGCGGACCAGGAGTGGAGCCGGTCCCCGGGGAACGACGATGGCCCGACTCCCGCCAACGGAGACGCTGCGTAGGCTTCGATCGGCGTCGGCATGCAGGTCCAGCAGCTTCGGGTTTCGAAGTCGCTTCGTATCGATCACCAGCCGATCGGTCGGAAACTCCGCCGTGTCTCCCGGCGCGCGAAAGACGACCAACGTCGAGAAATCTGCGTCGTTGAAGAACCGCGCCAACGCCAACCCACCGGGTAGCGGCTGCCCGTCTCCATCGCTCACCGAGAGTTGGCCCAGAGGTGCCGGGGCGTAGCCTTCGGACACCCTCCGATGAACACCGAGGAGCCACCGGAGTTGCTCCGTGTCACCGGCTCCCATCCGGGCTACGCCACGGTCGGCGCCTAACGCCAGAGCCTCGACCGCAGCCGCCGGTGCGTCCCATGGATCGGAGCCGGGCGAGACGATGGCCCACAGACGACTCGCGGGCGGATGTTGTAACTGGGCCTGGCGAGCGCGGCCTAACCACGCCCGCCGATCGTCGGCCCTAGCGTCGCCCGCAATTGAGATCGGTAGGACATCGACATACGCCGCGACATCCAGATTCCAGAGTCGTTCCTGCCAGTCCAGTCGCCGGCCGGTCAACGTCGCCTGGACGATGGACGGAGCGCGGTCGTCCCCCGCGGCCGCGGCGCGAAGGGCAACCGCGCTGTCTTTCAGGAGGAACGCGTAGTCCTCCGCGTTCGTCGCGTCGCTCTCGCCGGTGGATCCGTGAATCTGGTAGTGATCGACCCATGTGCCCAGTTCCCGATGGGCGGCGCGAACGAAGCGCCGCCAGGACTCGATGGCGCCTTCGGCCGAGATGTCCGGATCGCCGTCAAGCACCAGGACAGTCTCGAGCCCACGATCGGACGCCGTCGTCAGACGACGTCGGGCTTCGTCCCAGCCGTCGTCTTCCCAACGTGCGGTGACGAAAACCAACGGTGGGACCGAACCCGCCACGGCGGACGCCGGGAGTAGTTCCGGCGGCCCGAGATAACCCAGGCCGCGATGGACCTCGTTTTGCGCCCCTACGGTGGACACGGCGACGAGGATCAGCAAGAGACCGCCAAGCAATTGAGACGCTTTCATGCATTCATTGTCGAGTCCTCACCCTTGCGTGTCAATCGGCTTGCCGTCTGCCCTCACCACTGACAGACTGGCGACACGGCTATGAAAACCTCCGCATCGGTGGTGACCCTGACGACGGACTTCGGTCTGGCGGATCCGTACGTCGGTCAGATGAAGGCCACGCTCTGTGGGCTCGCCCCGACGACACCGATCGTCGATCTGTGTCACGAGCTTCCGTCTCATGACATTCGGAGCGCGGCCTTCGTGCTCGAGTCGTCGTTTCCGTACACGCCGGCGAACAGTGTTCATCTCTGTGTCGTGGATCCCGGCGTCGGCGGCGACCGTGACGTGTTGGCCGCGTCGTGCCGGGGGCACCGGTTCCTCGCGCCCGACAACGGAGCCCTCGATCGCGTGGTCGCGCGTCACCCGATCGACGCGTGGATCCGCGTGGACGCCGACCGTTGGCGACTCGAACAGGTTGCCACCACCTTCGACGGCCGGGACCTGTTCGCCCCGCTCGCCGCACAGCTCCTGAACGGCGTGACAATCGAGGCGCTAGGAACCGCTGCGGCGTTACCCACGCCGGACCGACCGCAGCCCCTTCTACCGGGCGAGCAGCGGTCGGTGGAGATCGTCTGGGTCGATCGCTTCGGCAACCTGGTCGTCGATCTTCATCGTGACCAGCTGAAAGACGGGGCGCCGGAGAGTCTGGTCGTGCAAAGTGGCGATGTGCAGATCTCCGGCTTACGACGGGACTATCAGGCTCCCGACGGAAGACCGTTCGCAGTGATCGGCTCGTCAGGCTACCTTGAGATCGCGTGTCGTGAGCGGAGTGCCGCGACGACACTCGGTCGGGGCGTCGGAGATTCCATCAACGTCGCCCGGCCGGGATCCGCGTCGACAAAAGGAAGCTAGCTCATGGAACGATCAGTCCTGTTGGCCGCCGCCGTTCGCACCCCGATCGGGAAGTTCAACGGGGGGCTGGCATCTCAGACCGCCGTCGACCTCGGAACCGCGGTCTGCAAAGAGACCATCCGCCGCAGTGGGCTGGCTCCGGACCAGGTGGATCAGGTGATCTTCGGTCACGCACGCCAGGCCGGCTGCGGACCCAACCCCGCCCGTCAGGTCGCCATTCGCAGCGAGATCCCTGTCGAGAAGACGGCCATGACGATCAATCAGGCCTGCCTATCCGGCATGCAGTCGATCCTCGCGGCGATCCGCGCCATCCGCCTGGACGAGGCGGAGGTCGTCGTGGCCGGCGGGATGGAGGCGATGAGTCGGGTCCCCTACATGCTCGATGCCCGCTGGGGCTTCCGCATGGGTCATCAGGAGTTGACCGATGGCATGTATCGAGACGGGTTCCATGACCCGATCTGCGACAAGTTGATGGGTCAGACGGCCGAGACGCTGGCCACGCGTGGCGAGATCTCACGGGAAGAGCAGGATGCCTACGCCGCCCGAAGTCAACAGCGTGCGGAGATCGCCGTCGAGCATGGCCGCTTCGACGCGGAGATGATGAAAGTGGACATCTCGACGCGGAAGGGTGTCGTGACCGTCGAACGGGACGAGCATCCCCGCGCCGGCGTCACGGCCGACGGAATCTCACGAATGCGACCGGTGTTCCAGGCCGACGGCACCGTCACCGCCGCCAACAGTAGCGGCATCACCGACGGCGCCTCCGCCATGGTGGTGGCATCGGAGGAGGCGGTCGAGCGACTCAACCTCGAGCCGCTGGCACGTGTCTGCGGGTATCAGGTCGAGGGAGTCGATCCCGAGGTGATGGGCATCGGTCCTGTCCCTGCGGTCCGACGTCTCCTCAAACGGACCGAGGTCGCCCTGGATGAGATCGATCTGGTCGAGCTGAATGAGGCGTTCGCTGCGCAGGTGCTTGCGGTCGATCGCGAGCTTGGTTTCGATCCCGAGAAGTTGAACGTCAACGGCGGTGCCATCGCGCTCGGTCATCCGATCGGATGTAGCGGGAACCGGGTTGTCGTCACGCTGCTCCACGAGTTGGCACGACGGGAGGCCCGTCTCGGCCTGGCGACACTGTGCGTCTCCGGTGGGCTTGGTGGGGCGCTACTGCTGGAGCGGGTCGCGGGCTAGTTCTTCTCGGCCTCGTCCTCGCGGATATCCTGGATTGCGTCGCGATTGACCAGCCAACGACGACCGCCTTTTTCCAGGCGCACGAATGCCGGCGCCGCGTTGAGAAAGTCCAGAAGTCGATGGCGATCCGGGGGCATCGAGAACGGCAGATCACCGGAGAGTTCGCTGCCGTCGCGTAAGGTGAGCGTGACCGTTGGGCGAGCGTCCTCGGGGTCCCCTTCCCCGACGTCCTCGGACAGCACCAGGTAGAGGATTGAAGCCTTGGCGATCAAGCGTCTGGTCTCTCCCGAGAACGCCAGAAACCGTTCCCCGTCGTCATTGAGACGGTCCGTGAGGGAGTAGACCCGGCCGTGGGCGTCGGCGACGTCGGCGACGAAGAACTGACCCTCAGACTGCCGCCCGCTGTAGAGACGTAATGTGACCGGAACCTCGCGCTGAGGGATTCGCCACTGTTCCATCGGACCCTCCGAGCCGTCTTTTCGGGAAATTTAGGTCGAACCGCCTAATTCGGCCGGAGTTTATCACGACGACGGGTCCTTCCCCTTGCCCGCGGACGCCCCAGACATAGATTGAACAGGGAGGGTCCCAGATGCCGTTGTTCGGAACGCTGAAGTCGATGCCTTTGCCCGACTTGCTCCAATGGATTGGCACGTCACGTGCCACCGGAACGCTGCAACTTGAGCGGGCAAAGGTGCGCAAATCGATCTGTCTTCGTGACGGGATCATCGTCGGCTGCATGTCCGACGATCCTCCGCAGAAGCTGGGGCAGTTCCTGCTGGCCCGTGGGAGCATCGACGAGCAGACCCTCTCCCGCGCGTTGCAGGAACAGACCGGTAAGCGACGCCCGCTCGGCGAGATCCTCGTCGAGATGAAGGCGATCCTCCCCGACGACCTGACCCGCTATCTGGAGTCGCAGGCCGAAGAGACGATCTTCAGTCTATTCGACTGGGAGGACGCGGTCTTTCGTTTCAACAACGAGCTCAATGACGAGGACGTCACCTTTGCCGTCCAACTCCGGGTAGACGACGTCCTCCTCCGTGGCGTGCAACGCTACGACGAGATGAGACGGATCAAAGACACGTTCCACAATCCGCGCATCGTCCTCAGTCAGACCGGCACCGCACCTCCGACGGCGGTCCTGGACAACAAGATGGCCATGACGCTCTTCGAGGCCATCGACGGCGAGCGAACCGTCGACGACATCCTGCTGCATACCCATGGCAGCGAATTCGTCGTCAAGAAGTTCCTCTACGAGTTGCACAGCGCCGGCGTCGTGGCGATCAGCGGCCTGAAGGAGACTCCGGCCCCGACGAAAGCGCTACCCGCCACACTACCGGCGGCGGACGACGAGATTCCACTGGCGGCCGCGCCCGAGGAGTCCGAACCGGCGCCGTCTGCCGGGCCGACCCCGGTCGCCTCTCCGGTCGCCGAAGCCTCCACGCAAGAACCCACCCCGACCGACCCTCCACCCACGATCCTGACGGCCACACCGCCGGTCGCCGGGCCCTCGTTGAAGGACGACGACGGCGAACCACTGGAGGATCTGCTGGCCAACTGGGAGCCCGAGTCTTCCTCGAAAGATAACGTCGAGTCGGTCGCCGCCGATCTCTCGGAGGCGGTTGAGGCCACGCAGACGGTCGAGGCGCTGGAGGATTCCAAGGGGCATCAGTTGAACACGCGTCTCGAAGAAGTACGCGTGTTGATGAAACACGGTGAGTTCGAGAAGTCGTTGGACATCCTCGACGAGATCTACGCCCGTTTCCCCGGTGACGAGTCCCTGCGACGCCTGACCGCGGAGGCGGAAGCCGAGTTTGCGGAGAAGGCCTATCGCTACTTCCTTCCCGCCTCCAAGATCGCCGTGCTGACGAAGCCCCTGGCCGACCTGGAATCGGAGACTTTTTCGCCGACGGAGTTCTTCATGATCAGCCGTCTGGATGGCAGCTGGGATGTTCGATCGATCATCCAGATCGCACCGATGCGAGAGGCCGACGCGTTACGCACCCTCAAGCGACTCCGGGAGTCCGGTGTCATCGAATTGAAGGACCCTGAACCGTCCTAACCTTCGAGGACGACGACAGCGGCGGCGATGCCCGGCTGATGGGTCAGGCTGACGTGCGAGCGAAGGACGCCGAGTTCCACCGCCCGGTCGTGGGCCGGTCCGTGGAGTCGTAGCTCCGGCGGGGCTCCCCGCCGGCCCAGGAGCTCGATCTGGCGAAAGCCCAGTCCTCGGGACCAGCCGGTGCCCAGGGCCTTGAGGGTCGCCTCCTTGACGGCGAAACGGGCGGCCAGGGCCTGGAGCCGATCGGGGCGCCCCTGACAGGCCTCCCACTCCTGATCGGTGAACAGGCGCTGGCGAAACCGGGCCCCGCGACGGGCCAGGGCCGCGGCAAACCTTTCGATTTCGACCATATCGAGCCCGACTGCCACGATCACGATGCCCTCGATTCGCGGGATTCTCCCGCCATCGGCAGTGAGAGGTGAGGGCCGCAATGCTACAATAGGGCGGTTCCGTCTGCGACCCCCTCGCCTGTAAGCCCCTGATTTCATGGGCTTTAAATTCGAGCAGCGGTCATCGTGGAGAGTTCTCGTGTCCGCCCTCCAACCGGAAATCCTGGAGCGTCTCGGGACCGACGGCCTGCACCGGGTTCTGGACGACCTGCTGGACAAGAACCGCTTGGTTCGCCTCGTGACGGCGTCGGGTCTCAAGTACGACGGCATGCGGGTGCGTAGCCAGACTCGCAGCAAACTCCTGACCGACCTGGTGGCTCGCAGCGAGAAAGACGAGGCGACTCGACGGACGATCCTCCGCACCCTGCAGAAAGAGCTACGCCCCCTGGCCCGTCAGTGGAAGGCGGTTGCCGACGAGGAGAAGGCCCGGCGCCTGAGCAACCCGACGTTTCTCGGCAGCCGTGGCAATCTCGGGAAACACCTGTTGCTGGTGGCCGCCTCCGAGGGCGAGGGCGACAGCGCAAGCTTCGAGATGCTGCTGGCACGCAAACACCTGCTGGGACTTGCCCGCAACGGAAATGGCGCCGCCGAACCGACGCGTCCGCATCGTGAAGAACAGCGACTCAACAAGCGGATCGAGCAGTTAGAGAAGAAGCTCAAACATCTTGAGGGACAGCTGTCCAAGAGCCGAGAGAACGAACGGGTCCTCAAGCGAGACCTGATCCAGCGGAAGGGCGAACTCGCCGAGGCCAGGATGGCCGGCGAGCGACAGCGCCGCGAACTGGAACGCAGCCGGGCCGAGGGACAGAAGTCCCGCGCGGGTCGTGCCACCCCACCGGGCGACGGCAGCAGCCAGGTCGCCAAGACGCTGCGTCGTCTCAGCAACGAGCAGAAGAAGTTAACCGAGTCCATCGTGGCCCTACCGTCGCGCCGGACGGTCAGCGCCCGTCTCGATGCGTCCGCCCTGGGGCCGGTGCACGAGGCGATCGATCAACTCCGCAAGGAACTCGGATCCATCCGACGGGATCACGGCAAGCAGGAGCGGGCCCATCTGGCGAAGATGGAGAACCTCGACACGCAACTCGTCACCGCGCTCGAGTCGGTGCGCAAGCCCCGGGCCAGCAAGCGCAGCAAGAGTCGTGACGGGACACCGCGTGTCGGTGTCTTCATCGATGTCCAGAACGTCTACTACGGTGCGCGGCAGTTGAAGGGCAAGCTGGACTTTCACGCACTCCTCGAAGCCGCCACCGAGAAGCGTCGATTGATCGAGGCCACCGCCTACGTGGTCGAGTCGAAGGAGATCGATCAGTCGGGGTTCATCAAACTCCTCGAACAGCGCGCGATTGAGGTTCGACGAAAGACGCTTCAGGTTCGGGCCGACGGTTCGACGAAGGGCGACTGGGATATGGAGCTGGCGCTGGACATCCTTGCGGCGGCGCCCCGTCTGGACGTTGTGGTTCTGGTTTCGGGCGACGGCGACTTCACCTCACTCGTCAAACGCGTGAAGGGCATGGGCCCGCGGGTCGAGGTCATCGGCTTCCCGAGAACGACGGCCAAGGCCCTGCTGGAGGCCGCGGATCTCTACCGCCCGCTGGACCGCAAGTTCATGATCTACCAGCGCAAGCCTAAAGTTACGCCGAAGGGGTCGAAGAAGAGTTCGAAGAAGGACTCCGCGGGACCGACATAGAGTCCACGAAGCCCATCTCGCCGTCCGCCGTGAGACGCAGATGACGGCGACTTCCCTTCCACTCCGGCAGGACCCATAACCGGCCGCGACCGGCAACCTCGAATCGTCGCTCGACGTGGAAATGTCCAAGCACGACGTCGGTGTCGCCCGCGTCCCAACGGTCGGCCGCGATTCCGAGCAGCAGTTCCTCCGGCAGAGTCCCCTTGAAGCGACGATTCGATTTTCGCAATCGTCGCTCCATCGCGTCGCTCCAGCGGATTCGCGTGGCGACCGGGAACAGATGAAAGAGGCCCCACACCGGCGACAGACGACTGAAACGATGCCAGCGACGGTAGGAGAGATCGTCGGGGTTCAGCCCGTGACCGTGGACCGCGTAGAGTCTCCGACCGCCGAAGGTCTCGGTCCACGGAGCCTCGTCACTGATATCGAAGGTGGTTCCGCGGTGACGAGGGCCGACGCGGTAGTCCCGGTTGCCCTCCAGGTAGACCACCCGGACGCCCTGAACCCGAAGCGCCACCAACGCAGCGATGACCGCCCGGTGGTGGGCCTGCTCCATCGCCTCGTGACCCAACCATAGGTTAAAGAGATCGCCCATCAGGACGACGCACGAAACCCGACCGGCGAGACTCTGCAGGAACACGACGAAATCGGCCAGCGCCTCGTCGTCCCGATCGAGATGCACGTCACCGATGAAGACAAGATCCTTCATCCGGTCGTCTCCCGGGCCTTGCGATCGTGAAACTCCTGCCGAAAACGATCGAACCGCTGCTCGTCGATGGCGTCACGAATCTCCCGCATCAGCTCCAGATAATGGTGCAGGTTGTGGATCGTGTGGAGTCGCGCCGCGAGGATCTCGTTCGAGAGGAACAGATGCCGCAGGTAGCCCCGCGAATAACCACGACAGGTTTCACAACCGCACTGCTCGTCCAGCGGGCGGGGGTCGCGGGCATATTCGGAACGCTTGATGTGGACCTTCCCTGTGCGGGTGAACAGGGTGCCGTTCCTCGCGTTCCGTGTCGGCATGACACAGTCAAACATATCCACACCCAGCGCCACCGATTCGACCAGGTCTTCCGGTCGTCCGACTCCCATCAGATAGCGCGGCCGATCGACCGGCAACATCGCCGCCGTCTCGCCGACGATGCGGGCGATCGCCTCCACCGGCTCCCCCACGGAGACACCACCGATGGCATAACCCGGAAAGTCCATCTGCCGTAAGGCCTCGGCACTTCGTGCGCGAAGGTCGAGATGGATCCCGCCCTGCACGATGCCGAACAGGGCGCCGGAACCGGAATAGGCGTCCCGCGATCGCGTGGCCCATCGTGTGCTGCGATCGACGGCGGACTCGATCTGCTCGCGCTCGGCGGGGAACGGTGGGCACTCGTCGAGCACCATCACGATATCCGAGCCCAGGGACTGCTGAATCTCCATGCTGCGTTCCGGCGAGAGTAGATGGCTACTCCCGTCGAGATGGGAGCGAAACAGCACCCCCTCCTCTTCCACGCGACGGCGATCGGACAACGAGAACACCTGAAACCCACCGGAATCGGTGAGGATCGGTCGTCGCCAGTTCATGAAGCGATGGAGACCGCCCAGCTCCTCGACGACCCGGTGACCGGGACGCAGGTAGAGGTGATAGGTGTTGCCAAGCAGGATGCTGCAACCGATCTGCTCGAGTTCGTCGACCGTGACTGCCTTGACCGTACCGGCGGTCCCCACGGGCATGAAGACCGGCGTCTCGATCACCCCACGATCAGTCGTAAGCTTACCCCGGCGCGCCAGTCCGTCTGTGCCAAGCAGCGTGTAACCGAATCCGCTCACTGGATCAACATCCCATCGCCGTAGGAGAAGAAACGATACTCGTGATCGATCGCCTCACGATACGCCGCCAGCACCGACTCCCGACCGGCAAACGCCGACACCAACATCAGGAGCGTCGAGGACGGCAGGTGGAAGTTCGTGATCATGGCATCGACCGCGCGAAAACGAAAACCCGGATAGACGAAAAGTTCGGACCGGCCCTCCGCGTGACGGATCTCGCCGCTCTCGTCGATGCAGGACTCCAGCGTCCTCACGACGGTGGTCCCCACCGCGACGACGCGACCGCCCTCGCTGCGCGTCTTACGGATCTGTTCCGCGGTCGACTCGCTGAGTGTGTAACGTTCGCCATGCATCCGATGATCCTCGACACGCGTCACTCGGACCGGCTGGAAGGTGCCGGGACCGACATGAAGCGTCACGGTCGCCCGGGCCACGCCTGCGTCTTCCAGACGACCCAGGAGTTCCCGACTGAAGTGTAACCCCGCGGTCGGCGCAGCAACGGCGCCGGGACTTCGGGCGAACACCGTTTGATAACGATCGCGATCCTCGTCGTCGGATTCGTCGGATCCTCGATCGATGTAAGGCGGCAACGGCATCCGCCCCGACTCTTCGAGGATGCTGAGGACCGACGCGCCCGTATCGCCGAATCGGACTCGGGGGCCGTGTCGATCGGGATCCAGGACCTCGACGGAGGTGCCGTCGGCCAACCGCAGCGCCGACCCGACGGCGGGCTTTCGGGACGCACGCATCCACGCGCGCCAGACCCGATCGTCGCCCGTGGACGGGTCGGGCTCGATCAACAACAGCTCCACCCGCCCACCGCTCTCCTTGGTGGCGTACAGGCGAGTCGGCAAGACCTTCGTGTCATTGAAGACCAGCAGGTCGCCGGAGCGCAACAGGGACGGCAACTTGTCGAAAGTCCGATGGATCACCGAGCCGTCCCCGCGACCCAGGAGCATCAGACGCGATGCATCGCGTCGCTGCAGCGGGCGTTGGGCGATCAGGCTCGACGGGAGGTCGAACGAGAAATCGTCGACGTTCAACGGCGTGACTTCGGCAACAACGCTCGCAGGCGCGCAAGATTACGACGATCGTCCTCGAGATCCTCGTCCTTGGCGGTCTCGAGAACCATCGGGACGTCGTGGAAGCGTCGGTCGTTCAGCAAGGCGCGAAAGCCCTCGATGCCGACATGTCCGTCGCCGATATGCTCGTGTCGATCGCGTCGGCTGCCGAGCTCGTGCTTCGAGTCGTTGAGGTGGAAGGCCCGGATGTTCTCCGTGCCGAAAGTGGACTCCACCTCCTTCATCGTCGCCTTGTAGCCGGACGGGGTGGCGACGTCGTAGCCGGCCGCCAGGGCGTGACAGGTGTCGAAGCAGACGGCCAGTCGCTCCCGCGACTTCGCCAACTCGAGGATCCGTTGCAGGTGTTCGAACCGGTGACCCAGATTGGTTCCCTGGCCGGCGGTGTTCTCGAGCAGCACCCTGACCGCGCCTTTTCGAACCCTTCTCTTCGGCGCGAAGATCGCATCCAGTGAACGGGCCACGCGTTCGAGGCCGACCTCCTCCCCGTCTTTCATGTGAGAGCCGGGGTGAAGAACCAGACCGGGAATTCCAAGCAACTCACATCGCTCGATCTCCTGTGCCAGCGCGTCGATGGAGCGCTTGCGCATCGCCTCGTCCGGGGAGGCGAGATTGATCAGGTACGTCGCGTGAGCGATCACGTACGGTCCGAGACCCCGCGCCTCCAGCCCCTGCCGAAACGCCTTGATGTCGTCCTCGGGCAACGGTTTCGGGGTCCACTGGCGGGCCGACTTGACAAACACCTGAAGCGCCGTCGAATCGACACGATCGGCACGCTCCAGCGCCAGGGGTATGCCCCCGGCGATCGACATGTGGGAACCCAGGCGAGCGCGTTTGACGGCCATCGAACCTCCTCAGGGGCCCGATCCTAGCGCGACTCAGCCCAGTGGCGCACCCAGCAGCCGCCAGGCCAGGATCACCAACCCACCCAGCGTCGCCCAGGCCAGCCAGAGCCCCCAGCGCGGTCGCGATCGACCTGCGGGACGTGACTCGACCCCTCGTAGCTCGTCGACACTCTCCCAGCTGGGATCGCGAGTGGCGGCGACGGCGATGCGGCGGAACGGTTCGCGGTTGATCCGGCCCGCATCCGAGATCGGCTGTCGATGGCGGAAGCTGTCCAGTCGTCGTTTGCGCTCCTTCGATGACGGGTGGGCCACCGCGTAGCGGGTGACGACGGGATCCTGAACGCGCACCCGATCGGTCACACGATCCAGAAATCGATCCACCGAACGGAGGTCGTAGCCACACTCGGCAGTAACCCGGAAGGCGACCTCGTCGGCCGCGTGCTCCCGTTCGCGACCGAACCCGAGCGCGATCATGTCCTCGGCGGCATCCAGCCAACCCTTCTCGGCATCCTGACCGTCGTTCTTCGACAGCGAGTCGACGCCAAGCCGCACCATCTTCATGGCGACATCGCGAGACGCCGCGTGGGCGAACTCGTGGGCCAGTACGAAGGCGAACTCCGCCTCGTCCTCGAGGCTCGCCAGTAGACCGGTGCTGAGCAGAACGGTGCCCGACGGCATCGCCAGGGCCCACCAGCCGGGATCGTCGCAGAGCGTGACGCGCGGGGCCTCTGGTGCCCCCGGAAGATGCGACACCAATCGGCGAGTCAGACCGTTCAGATAGCGGCGGACCGTGACGCGATCGACCAGCGCCCAACGAGTCGCGAGGGTCTGCTGCATCTCCATCTCGACCGCGTGGGCCAGTTCGACCTCGCCGTCCTGCGGGACCGACTCCTCGGTGACGATCTCACCGGCCTCCCAGAAGAAGCGAGTGCTGCATCGGTCGCAGCGACAGATCGATTCGCGGAACAGGTGGGTCGAGATGGCCGCGGTCTCAGGAACCGGCTCCTCGCAATGGGGGCAGGGAGCGGTCGTGGTGTCCTCGATCAGTTTTGGCGGTTCGACAGTCGCATCCATACCCACCCACCTACGAGTCCCAGAACGGCACCGGCTCCGGCGCCGGTCATGATCGGCCAGCTGGCCGTCGTCAACGACGGCCCATAGTAGCCTGCGGCGGCGCCGATCGTCGCGAGGCCGCTCACGGTGGTCAGTGGGTGGAAGCGTTGCCCGGCTTCGGGGCTGGCCGGCAGGTCCCGTTCGGGCTGCTCCGGCATTTCGCCTGCGGCGGCCAGCGGAGCTGCAAGCCCCGGATGATCCATGCCGATTCCCATCGCCGCGTCGTCCTGCCGATCCACGGCCTGAGCGACCCGATAGGCCTTCCGTCGGCCCAGTGGGAACTGGGTCTCGCACTGGCCACACGCCGCGACCTGCGAGGCGGCCATTGCCGCGTCAAACGAATGACGGTAGGCCGTCTGGCATGAGGGACACTGAACGATCATCGAACCCCCTCCGGGAATCGTCAACGAGGCAGACCCGGCAAACGTAGGTTCCCCCCGGGGAGGGGTCAAGAATCTGCGCAATGTCGTCGTTTGAGGGGGTTTCGAACGCTGTGGTATAGTCCCGCGTTCCCCTCAAACCTGGTCGAGATTTCGCGGCTGGAAACCGCCTGCGCGGGAGGTCATTCGATGAAGGTCTACAAGACCAAGGACGTTCGCAACGTTGTGCTGCTGGGTCACGGCGACTCCGGAAAGACGACCCTGACGTCTCATCTGTTGTTCACCTCCGGAACGCTCAAGCGTCTCGGCAAGGTCGACGACGGCACCGCAGTCACCGACTTCGACGATGAGGAGACCCACCGCAAGATCTCCCTCCAGACGGCCATCGCACCGGTCGAGTGGAATCAGCACAAGATCAACGTGATCGACACGCCGGGGTATTCGTCCTTCGTCGCCGATGCGCTCGGCGGCGTCGCCGTCGCCGACTCCGCGTTCATCCTGGTCGACGCCGTCGCCGGTCCCGAGGTGATCACCCGACGGACCTTCCGTTTCGCCACGGCACGCACCCTGCCGATCGTCTTCGTCGTCAACAAGATGGACCGCGATAGCGCGTCGTTCGAACGAACCGTCGCCGCGATTCAGGATCGTTTCGGTCGCGAGTCCATTCCGCTGCAGATCCCGCTCGGCGAGGAGGCGGCGTTCGACGGTGCCGTCGACCTGCTGACGATGAAGGCCCACCGTTACGAGAAGGACGGCAAGGGCACGTATAAAGAGGAAGACATTCCGGGCGAGCTGAAAGATGCGGCCGGGACCGCCCGCGCGGTGCTCGTCGAGATGGTTGCCGAGACCGATGACGCGCTGATGGAAGCGTTCTTCGAGAACGGCGAGTTGACCAACGAACAGGTTCGCGAGGGTCTGGCCAAGGGTCTCCGTGAACGGACCGTCATGCCGATCCTCTGCTCCTCCTCGCTTCATGGTGTCGGGATCCAGGACCTGCTGGAGTTGTCCGTCCAGATGATGCCCGCGCCGACCGAGTCTCGGCCCCGCAAGGGCACCGACGCCGACGGGAAAGAGGTCGACTGCCCGATCTCGCCCGACGATCCCGTCAAACTCTTCGTGTTCAAGACCGTTGCCGACCCGTTCGCCGGGCAGCTCTCGCTGTTCCGTGTCGTCTCCGGCACCCTCACTGACGGCGCGACCCTGCTGAATGTCCGCGCAGGCCAGAACGAGCGGATCGCGCACGTCGCCTACTCACAGGGCAAGACGATCGAGCAGATCAGCGAGCTGCACGCCGGCGATCTGGGCGTCGTCGCCAAGCTCAAGGACACCCAGACCAACGACTCACTCTGCGACCCTGCCCACGCCATCAAGATGAAGCCGGTCGCGTTTCCCGAACCGTCCATCTCGTTCGCCGTCGAACCGAAGTCCAAGGGCGACGAAGAGAAGATCAGCACGGCGCTGCACCGACTGATCGACGAGGACCCCGTCCTGCGGGCCGGACGCGACGGCAAGACCCACGAACTGCTGCTCTCGGGTACCGACCAGGTTCATGTCGAGGTCGCCATCGCCAAGATGAAGAAGAAGTTCGGAGTCGACGCGATCCTCAAGCAGCCGAAGGTCCCCTACCTCGAGACCATCAAGAAGAGATCGGGCCAGGTCAACGGACGCCACAAGAAGCAGTCCGGTGGGCGTGGCCAGTTCGGCGACTGTGTGATCGAGATGGAACCGCTCCCCCGCGGCAGCGGCTTCGAGTTCGTCGACAAGATCTTCGGTGGATCGATCCCTCAGAACTTCCGTCCCGCCGTCCAGAAGGGCATCGTCGAGACCGCGGCCCGTGGCTGGCTCAGCGGCAACCCGATGATCGATTTCCGCGTGACGCTGGTGGACGGTTCGTATCACACCGTCGACTCGTCGGAGATGGCGTTCAAGATCGCCGGCTCGGTCGCCTTCAAGGCGGCGATGGACAAGTGCAAGCCCACGCTCCTGGAACCGGTCATGAACGTCGAGATCACGATTCCCGAGGACTTCATGGGCGACATCATGGGCGACCTGTCCTCCCGGCGCGGCAAGCCACAGGGGATGGACGCCGATGGCGACTACCAGGTGATCCGCGCGCAGGTGCCGATGGCAGAGATGCTGACCTACGCCTCCACACTCAAGTCGATCACTTCCGATCGCGGCACGTACCACATGGAGTTCAGCCACTACGAAGAAGCTCCAAGCAACGTACGCGAACAGGTGATGGGCGAGTACCGCAAGTCTCAGGAAGCCCATTCCTGATTCGAGGGTTTTGGCCATGACTCGCGACTTCGTCTACATCGACGAACTGGGCGACCACGTCGACCAGGTCGTTACGATCAAGGGCTGGATCTCCCAGAAACGATCCTCCGGCCGCATCAAATTTCTCGTGGTGCGAGACGGCAGTGGCTACCTGCAGTGCGTGGCGTTCGTCAAGGACGTAAGCCCCGAGCTGTTCGAGACCGTTGATGCAGCACCGATCGAGTCGTCCGTCGCCGTACGCGGGCTGGTAAAGAAGGACGACCGTGCGCCCGGTGGCTACGAGATGGCCCTGCAGGAGTTGACGGTCATCGCCGAGTCCGACGACTTCCCGATCCAGCCCAAGGAACATGGCCCGGAGTTCCTCTTCGACCAACGACACCTCTACCTGCGCTCACGAACTCCGCAGGCGGTGCTCGGTGTTCGCAACGAAGTCCTGATGGCTTGTCGCGACTTCTATTACGAGCGCGGGTACGTCTTGATCGACGCCCCGATTCTCACGCCGGCGGCCTGCGAGGGCACGACGACCCTCTTCGAGACCGACTACTTCGGACAGACGGCCTATCTGGCCCAGAGCGGCCAGCTCTATCAGGAGCCGGCCTGCATGGCGTTCGGCCGGGTCTACTGCCTTGGTCCGACGTTCCGGGCGGAGAAGTCCAAGACCCGACGTCACCTGACCGAGTTCTGGATGTGCGAGCCCGAGGTCGCGTTCATGGAGTTGCCGGCTCTCCTGGAGCTTGCCGAGGAGTTCGTCAGCTACATTGCGGCCAGGGTCCTCGACCGCTGCAAGGAACAACTCAAGACACTCGAACGGGACCCGGCCAAGCTGGAGGCGATCGTCCCACCGTTCCCGCGACTGACGTACACGGAGGCCTCGAAGATCCTCCTCGAGCCTGCGATGCAGGCGCGGATGGACGAGGCCGGCGCCCCCCGTTTCACCGACGGCAGCGATTTCGGCGGCCTTGATGAGACGCTCCTGACGGAGCGCTTCGATCGACCGGTGATCGTCACCCACTGGCCCAACGAGATCAAGGCGTTCTACATGCAACCCGACGCCGACGACCCGACGAAGGCGCTGGCGATGGATGTGATCGCCCCCGAGGGCTACGGCGAGATCATCGGCGGCTCCCAGAGAATCCACGACCACGATCTGTTGTTGAAACGGATCCAGGACCACGACCTGCCGGTCGAGGCGTTCCAGTGGTATCTCGACATCCGCAAGCAGGGCTCGGTACCGCACTCCGGGTTCGGGATGGGTATCGAACGGGTCGTCACCTGGATGTGCGGCATCCCCCATCTGCGGGAGACGATCCCCTACCCGCGCCAGATCCATCGGCTCTATCCTTGAGCGAGGACCGAACGCGACGACGCGTGGGGGTCATCAGCCTTGGCTGCGCCAAGAACCTCGTCGACACCGAGGTGATGCTGGGACATCTGCAGGAAGACGGCTTCGAGCTTGTGACGGATCCCGCCGACGCCGATACGATCGTCGTCAACACCTGTGGCTTCATCCACGACGCGCGGGAAGAGTCGTTGCAGACCATCCTCGAAGCCGCCGAGTTAAAGAAGACCGGAAAGCTACAGCGACTCCTCGTGGCGGGCTGCATGGTGCAGCGCTACCCGGATCAACTGAAAGAGAACCTGCCGGAGGTCGACGGCTACATCGATCTCGACGGACTGCACACCGTGACCGCACTGGCAGGCGGTGAGTCCTCGCCGACCAGCGACCTCCCGATGGCCGGATCGTCGCAGCCGGTGGCTGCGACCTACCTGTACACCGACGCGA
This sequence comes from Acidobacteriota bacterium, assembly GCA_029861955.1. NCBI lineage: Bacteria > Pseudomonadati > Acidobacteriota > Acidobacteriota bacterium. The sequence goes on along the minus strand of JAOTYK010000013.1, from coordinate 22,588 downwards.
CCCCTCGCCTACCGGCGACGCCCGGTCGCTCCGCCTACATCAAGATCGCCGAGGGCTGCGACCACAGTTGCTCGTTCTGCGCGATCCCCGGCTTCCGCGGCGGCTTCAGATCCCGTGACCCCCAGAGCGTGGTTCGCGAGGCGCGTCGCCTGGCGGCAGGCGGTGTCCGCGAGGTCAATCTGATCGCCCAGGATTCCAGCCACTACGGCAAGGACATCGGTCTCGACGACGGCCTGGCTCAGTTGTTGATCGCGCTGGATGAGGTTCAGGCGTTACGCTGGATCCGCCTGCACTACCTCTACCCCAACACCATTACACAGAACCTGATCGAGACGATGGCCGCGCTGCCGCGGGTCGTCAACTACGTCGACCTACCGCTTCAGCACTCCCACCCGGCGATGCTCAAGCGCATGCGACGGGGCGGCTCCGGCGAGGGACACCTGAAACTGTTGCAGCGTTTCCGCGATGCGATGGACGATCCGATGCTGCGGACGACGCTTATCGTAGGCTTCCCCGGTGAGACCGACGAGGAGTTCGAGCATCTCCTGGAGTTCGTCCGTGCCGCTCGCTTCGATCATCTGGGCGTGTTCACTTACTCTCATGAAGAGAACACCCCGGCGATCTCGATGACCGACGACGTGCCCCAGGAGATCAAGGAGCAGCGTCACGATCGACTGATGGCCTGCCAGCAGGAGATCCGTTTCAGAGAGCACGACAGCCGCCTCGGACAGACGTGGACCGTCCTGGTCGAGGGCGCCCACCCCGAGACCGAGCATCTGCTCGTCGGTCGCGGACCCGGGCAGGCTCCCGATGTGGACGGTCAGGTACTCATCAACGACGGCGTGGCCGCACCCGGCGACTTCGTACGCGTCGAACTGACCGAGCGCGCCGGCTACGACATGGTGGGGAGAGTCCTTGGACCCGCATAGAGCCTCACGACGGATCGACCCGTCCATGCTGGTCGCCACCGCATGTGGCATCGGCTTCGTCGGCATCGCCCCGGGGACTTTCGGCTCGCTCCCGGGCTTGTTCTTCGCAATGCTGCTCGGTGGCATGGTTCATCCGCTGGCCCTCGTGGCGGGAACGGTCGTCGTGACGCTCGCGGGCTTCGCGACCGCCGGTCACGCAGAGCGAGAGCTGGGCATGGACGATCCCGGTCCCGTCGTCATCGACGAGGTGGCGGGACAGATGCTGACGCTCTGGTTCGTCCCGCTGAATATCGGCACGCTGGCCGCCGGTTTCTTCCTCTTCAGGCTGATGGACGTGCTGAAACCGTTTCCGGCACGAAGACTGGAGAAACGGCACGGCGCGACGGGTATCATGTTGGACGATCTGGTCGCAGGTCTGTACGCCAACCTGGTCTTGCAGATCCTGCTTCGCACGCTCCCGGCGGGCTGGTTGACGATGCCATGAATATCTGGAACGGACTGCAGGAACTACCCGAGGACGACGGACGCTTCGTCGCGACCATCGGAAACTACGACGGGGTCCATCTCGGTCATCAGGCGATCCTCAAACGGATCGTCGAGCGTGCACGACAGAAAGACCTGCGCTCGCTCCTGATCACTTTCGATCCTCACCCGCTCAGTGTGGTGGCGCCGGAGCGACAGCCCAGCCTGATACAGACCCGCGGCCAGAAGCTGGACAGCCTGCGAGCCACCGGGATCAGCGATCTCTGCATCATCCCCTTCGATCGTGGGATTGCGGTGCAGGATGGCCGAAGCTTCTTTCGCGAGACCCTCGCACCCAACCTCCAGTTCAGCGAGATCCATGTCGGCGACAATTTCCGCTTCGGACGGGGTCGCAAGGGAGACGTCCCACTCCTCCGTGAGTTGGGCGAGTCGTTCGAGTTCGAGGTTCACGACGTCGACCCGATCGTCGTCGATGACCTCCCCGTCTCGTCGTCCCGTATCCGCGAGGCGATCGCCAACGGCGATGTCGACAAGGCGGCGCGGATGCTCGGTCGTCCCTTCGAACTGGTCGGCGAGATCGTCCGTGGCGAGGGTCGCGGTCGGAAGCTCGATTGCCCGACGGCCAACCTGATGACCTCAGGCAGTCTCCTCCCGGCGACCGGCGTCTACATCACCGAGTGTCTCGTCACCGCGACTCGCTATGGCGGGATGACCAACGTCGGGACCCGCCCCACGTTCGATGACGGGGCGATCTCCGTCGAGACCCATCTGCTGGGCTACGATGGCGAGCTCTACGGCCAGGAGATGACCGTCCGCTTCCTGACCCACCTGCGGGAAGAGGCCCGCTTCGACGGACCGGAGTCGCTGGCCGACCAACTCGCACGAGATCGGGCGGCGTCATTGGCCTACTTCGAGAACGCCGCGTTCCCCATCGGCTAGGGCGTCCCGTGGGAGTGACGACGTGAACGGCCGGTTCATCACCTTCGAGGGCACCGAGGGCTGCGGTAAATCGACACAACTACGTCTGTTGGCGGAACGCTGGACCACCGCCGGGCGGGATGTTGTCTGCACCCGCGAGCCCGGTGGTACCGAGATCGGTCGTGCGCTGCGTGGGTTGCTGCTCCGACCGACCGACCAACCGATGGCCGCCGAGACCGAACTGCTGCTCTACACCGCCGATCGTGCGCAACATCTCACCCAGGTGATCCAACCGGCTCTCGCCCGCGGGGCGCTGGTCCTCTGTGACCGCTACCTCGATGCCACCGTGGCCTACCAGGGCTATGGGCGGGGTCTGAGCGTCGAGACCATCGAACGACTGCACGAACTGCCCCCCCTCGATCGGCGTCCCGATCGAACGCTGTGGATCGACATCGATCCGGCGGAGGGGCTGCAACGGGCCAGGTCCCGTGACGCCCAGGATGGCTGCGCCGCCGCCGAGGGGCGCTTCGAGGCCGAGACGTTGGCGTTCCATCGCAGGGTCCACGATGGCTACCGCGCCCTGGCCCGACGGGAGCCCCGGCGGATCCATGTCGTCGATGGCCACGATTCGATCGAGACCGTCCATGCCCGGGTGTGTGCGGCGATCGACGATCTCCTGGAGGTTCCTTCGTGACGGCCCGTGGCTTCGACGGGATTCTCGGACACGAGCGACCGATCGAGGTCCTCACGCGTCTCCTCAACGATGGGCGTCTGCCGCACGGCGTCTTGCTCCACGGTCCGTCGTCAATCGGCAAGGGACTCGTCGCCCGTCGTCTTGCGGCCTCGCTGCTCTGTACGGAACAGCCGATCCGCTGCGGTCGTTGCCCGTCCTGTCACGCGTTCGACGTCGAGGGTCACCCGGATCTCGCCATCGTCAGTCGGATGCCCAAGAAGTCCGCCACGGGCTCCACGGAAGAGGACGACCTCCGTCGGGACATCGTCGTCGACCAGATCCGGGAGATGACACGCCTCTCCGGACTGGCACCCCGCCTCGGTGCACGCCGGGTCTTCGTCATCGATCCGGCCGACGCGATGAATCGTGCGGCCCAGAACGCGCTGCTGAAAACGCTGGAGGAACCTCCGGGCAACGGCGTGGTGATTCTGGTGGCGGCACGTCCCCATCTGCTGTTGACGACGGTCCGCTCCCGCAGCTTCGCGCTGGGTTTCGCCTCCCTCGCCACACGAGACCTCTCCGAGCGACTCGTCGAACGTGGCATCGCCGATGACGAAGCGATGCCACGGGCGGCGCTGGCCGAGGGACGGGCGGGTCTCGCGCTGGAACTCGATGTGGAATCGGCGTCCGAGCGTCGTGCCGCGGTTCTCGAGATCCTCGAGACGCTGCTTCTAGGTCCCGAGGGGATCGCCGAGCTGCCGGCTGCCGCCGTGGCCCTGGCCGGCAAGACCGAGACCCAGTGGCTCGAGAACGTCGATCTCCTGACCGGTCTGCTGCGGGATGCCGGACGGGCGGCGCTGGACAAGGAGAACCCCGCGTTGATCCACGCCGATCTTGCGGCGCGTCTGGCCGTCAGCGGTCGTCGATTGACACCGGTGCGGGTCGCCGCACTCCTGCGCAGCATCGAGCATGTCCGCTCCGGGCTGCGGCTGAACCTGAATCGGACACTCGCCGCCGAGACGGTGTTGGCCGCGATCGCCGGTGGGCCTCTACCCTGACGCCTCCAGAACGGCCAGCGTCTCGACGTGGGCCGTCTGAGGGAAGAGATCGAACGGCACCAGCCGTCGCAGAACATAGCCGGCCGCGAGGGCGTCTTTCAGGTCGCGAGCGAACGTCACCGGATCGCAGGAGATCCAGATCCACCGACGGGGCCTTCGGGCCACCAACGCCGCGACGCCCTCACGCCCGAGCCCCCCTCGAGGAGGGTTGACGACGACGCCGTCGAGGGTTGCGCCGTCCTGGGCGGCATGGAGGAATCTCAACACGTCGTCGGCGACAAACGTCACGCCTTCAAGACCGGATCCCGACGCCGCGTTACGACCGGCCTCCACCAGGCCACGATCGATCTCGCAGACCACCGCCTCCGCCGCGCCGTCCCGCACCGCCGCCATCCCGTAGACCCCGGCACCGCCGTACAGATCCCACCACCGCTGGCCCGGCTTCACCTGCATCTCCGCGATCGCCTCCTGCATCAGCGCCTCGGCCGCCTGGACGTGGACCTGCTGGAAGGCATCGATGGGGAGTTCGAATGAGACGCCGGCCATCGTCTGGCTGACCGTCGCGTCTCCCGCCAGTGTTCGACGTTTGACGATCGAGCGTCCGCCGGGATGCAACGTCAACTCCACGACGCCCCGGACCTCCGGGAGACGCTCCACCAGCGCCTTGGCGAAACCCTCGGCATCCGGAATGCGCTTTTTCTGGACCCGCAGCGTGACCGCAAACGCGGTCCCGCCGTCGAAACTTCGGAGCGTGATTCGTGGCGCGTCCTCCGGGACCTTCCGTTCGCTCTGCGTCGAGCGCCCGTCACAATGCAACAGTTCCCGGACGGTCTGGAGGAGTCGATCCCCTGCGGGCTCGAAGATCTCGCAGCGGGGAGCATCCACCAGCGACCCGCTCCCCCCGCGCCGGAATCCCAGCTGGTTGCCGCGACGGTGGGGCGAGAAGGTCAACTCGATCCGACTTCGATAGCCCAGGCCGGGGTCTCCCGGCCGCAACGGCTCGATGGCCGGCTCCCGGAGCCGTCCCACACGCTCCAGGGCGTCCCGCACCAGGGTCGTCTTGGCGTCGGCCTGGGCCGACTCGTCCAGGACCATCCAGGGGCAGCCACCGCAGCGATCCTGGATCCGGCAGATCGGATCCCGTCGTCCCGGGCCATCCTCGAGCCGCCGCAGCGCCTCGGCCTCTCCCGAACGGGGCCGGATCTTCGTGACCCGCGCGACGACCCGATCGCCGGGAATCCCACCCCGGACAAACCAGACCCGTCCGCTGGAATCCCGCGCCACACCTCGGCCTCCGGCGGCCAGACCCGTGATAGAGAGCTGTCCCTCATCACCGACCGTCGGAGGCGTGACCCCCATATCCTGCGGTGTGGCGTCTGAACTCATCGAGATGTTGGACTTTGTGGTTGACATAAGCAAAAAATAAAGGGTATGGTGCCCCGGTAAGACCGATGGAGGCACGAACGGTCACACCTTTCAGAATTGCGGGGTCTGCAGAATGAATTTCGAGCGCTGCTCGCTCTCTCCGGCGAATTGCAACCCGACCTCAATGCAATGGGGTCTGGTCCTAGACCAGAACCCCACCTTCCTACCCGCTGGACGCCCGTCAGGGTGGTCAGTATCAAGGATTCGCCTACCGTTGGAGTCTTGACCCGTGCCAGGGTGGTAATACTCCGGAGAGAGCGACCAGCGTCCGACAAGTTATATCACTGTTTCCAACCGAGGGAGCCATCCCTCCCCTGTTGGGCCTGCGCTTTGCCACCCTCCGCCCCCGGTTAAATCCGTCCTAAGAAAGTCCGAATCGGTCATCTTTCAGGGCTTTACTCGCCCCTGGGTCCACCGTACCTTGAGATTGGTTCCGCGACCCTATGGACGTTTCAGCGGATCCTTAGGGTGGACGCGGGCAGCCGGTATGACCGGGGGGGATTGCGTCGGCTGCATGTCCACCTGACGGCATTGATCGTGTAGCCCACCTCCCTCCATGAGGGAGTACACGATTGCCAAGCTTGGGGCGGTGGCGTCAGCTACCGCCCCAATTTTTTTGGCACGCTGGAATCCTAGTAATCCGTCAACGAGCGACGATAACCGTCGAGATTGCGGGTCAACTCGTCCAACCGGTCGCCCCCGAACTTGACCGTCAACTCGTCGGCCAGGACCCACGCCATCATCGCCTCGCCGACGACACCAGCGGCGACGATGGGGATCGTGTCGGTGCGCTCCCGCACGGCCTCGAACGGTTCCTTGGAGACCAGGTCGACGCTACGTAACGGTTGCGGAAGCGACGCCAGCGGTTTGAAGTAGGCGCTCACGCGGATCATCTCGCCGTTTGTGATGCCGCCCTCGATGCCGCCGGCGCGGTTGGTCGGACGAACGAAGCCACGATCGGGTTGGTACAGGATCTCGTCGTGTTGCTCGCTGCCGAAGCGGGACGCGCCCTCGATCCCCTCGCCGATGCTGACGGCCTTGACCGCCTGGATCGAGCAGAGCGCACCGGCCAGCCGTCCATCCAGACGACGGTCCCAGTGGGTGTGACTCCCCAGCCCGATCGGAACGCCGTCGGCCAGGATCTCGAAGCTACCACCGACGGAGTCCCGCCGGTTCCGCGCCTCGTCGACGGCGGCGGTCAGCCGCTGTTGGTCGTCGGGGTCCAGGGTGCGCATCGGTGCGTCGTCGTCCAGCGACAGCAGACGCTCAAAGTCCTCAGGCGACAACGGCGCCACACAGGCCGCCCCCACCGACAGCGTGTGACTGGTGACTCGGATGCCCACGGCGGCCAGCAGCGACTGGGCCAGCGCCCCGGCGGCCGTCCGGGCCGCCGTCTCCCGTGCGCTGGAGCGCTCGAGGATATCCCGCGCATCGTGGGTCCCGTACTTCAGCGCACCGGCCAGGTCCGCGTGGCCCGGGCGGGGGCGTGTGACGGAACGGGCATCGTCGCCCTCGGGACGCTCTCCCAGCGGAGACATGGCGGCCTGCCAGTTGGCGTGATCCAGGTTGGGGATCCGCATCGAGACCGGCGAGCCGAGGGTCTTCCCCCAGCGAACCCCACCGGTGACGACCACCCGGTCCTTCTCGATCTTCATCCGACCGCCGCGGCCATGGCCGCCCATCCGCCGGATCAGCTGGCGATCGATCCACCCCGGATCCACCGTCACGCCGGCGGGGAGGCCCTCGACGATAACGGTCAGTTCGGGGCCGTGGGATTCGCCGGCTGTGAGGAAGCGTAGGGGCATGGGGTTCTCCGTCGCGTGGATGTTAGCAGCCCACCGTTGATATGTTGCAGGGGGTCGGACCGAATGAGGGAGAGCCCGATGGAAATCGTCAACAGCGAGCAGATGCGATCCATCGACCGCTACGCCATCGAGACCCTCGGCATCCCCGGCAGCACCCTGATGGAGAACGCCGGTCGCGCCGTGGCGTCGGCGTGGCTTCAGGACGAACCACGTCTCGACGAGAGCGAGACCGAATCGCCGTCTCCGTGGATCCTGTGCGGCAAGGGCAACAACGGAGGCGACGGTCTCGTCGTCGCGCGCCTCTTGCAAGAGGCCGGTGGGTCGCCGACCGTCCTGTTGTTCGCCGATGCCGCGTCGCTCCCCGAAGACGCGGCCCACCATCTTGCGAAGGCCCGCGATGCGGGGGTCGAGGTCGTCGAGATCCCCGATGAAGTGACGTGGAAGGATCGGGCCAAGGCGTTCGACTCCGACACCGTGGTGCTGGACGGTCTGCTCGGCACGGGACTGAAGGATGCGGTTCGTGGGTTGCTGCGGACGGTGATCGACGACCTCAATCGCATTGGCCCGGCGATGACCTCCATCGACCTGCCGTCGGGTCTCGACGCGGACTCTGCGTCGGTGCCCGGTGTCGCCCTGCGGGTCGATCGAGCGTACATGCTCTGTCGCCCCAAACTCTGTCGATACCTCAGACCGGCCATGACCTTTGCGACGAACTGGTCGCTGCTTCCGATCGGGATCCCCGACGAGGCGGTGGCATCCGTCGCCTGTCGTCTCCGTGTCAACGACCCGCAGAGCCTGCCGCTTCGACCGACGGACAGCCACAAGGGCGTCCACGGCCATCTCCTGCTGGTGGCGGGTAGTGTCGGGAAGAGCGGCGCCGCGGTGCTCGCCGGGCGGGGCGCCCTGCGCGGCGGTGTGGGACTGGTAACGGTCGCCTGCCCCGAGGCTGTCCGACCCGAGATCGCCTGCCAGCAGGCGGAGCTGATGACCCTCGGGCTGAACGCCGCCGATCGAGAGACGCTGGAGCAGAGAGCCATGGGTTTCGACGCGGTGGCCCTGGGTCCCGGCCTGGGCCTGGACGACGAGACCGTCGCCTGGGTCCGCAGCTTGACCGGTCGTCTCCGGGAACCCATGGTTATCGACGCGGATGGAGTGAACGCCCTGGCACGGGGTGGAGCCGATCCGGCCTGGGTCGCGACGCGGCCTCAGGCCGGAACGGTCCTCACCCCCCACCCGGGGGAGGCCGCCCGGCTACTGGGCTGGACGACGCAACAGGTTCAGTCGGACCGCCTACAGGCGTTGGAGCGACTGGTGGAGGGCTGGAAGGTCGTGGTGGTTCTTAAAGGGGAGCACACGTTGATCGGATCCCCCGAGGGCGATGTGGCCGTCAACATCACGGGGAACGCAGGGATGGCCACCGCCGGCACCGGCGACGTCCTCACCGGTCTGCTGGGCGCGTTCCTGGCCCGCGGCATCGCCCCCTACGAGGCCGCCTGCCTGGCGGTCCAGATCCACGGCGACGCCGGCGACCGGGCCGCAGAGCTCCTGGGTCAGGACGGCATGATCGCGTCCGATCTCGTTGAGATGCTGCCCACTTCGATTCAGATGAGGGCCGAGTCGTGAACCGACCGCAGACCGTCTTCTCGTTGAGCGAGAAGGAGACCTACGAGTTGGGTCAGGCGATGGCCCGGGGTCTTCGCGGCGGCGAGGTGATCGTCCTCGAGGGCGACCTGGGTCTCGGCAAGACGGTGATGGTTCGGGGCCTGGCGGCCGGCCTGGGAGTCGCGCCCGAGGATGTCCACTCCCCCTCCTACATGTTGGTGCAGGAGTACAGCGGTGGGCGCGTTCCGATGTTCCATGTCGACCTGTATCGCTTGACCGAGGAGGCCGACACGGAAGAGATCGGTATCGATGAAATCTCGTCCGGTGGCGGCGTGGTGGTGGTCGAGTGGGGCGAGCGTCTCCCCCGTCACCTGCGTCGCGATGCGATCCACATCCGACTTCACGACATCGGCGAGGATTCCCGACGGATCGAACTGGGTTCCTTCGGGAGCCCGATGAACGAGGTCGCAGACGCGATCGATCAGTCCAGCCGGTAGTTGGGCGCTTCCTTCGTGATGATCACGTCGTGGGCGTGGGACTCCCGAAGCCCGGCCGAGGTCAGCCGGACGAACCGTGACCGCTCGTGGAGCTCGGGGATCGTCGCCGCACCCAGGTAACCCATTCCCGCACGAAGTCCGCCCATCAACTGGGACGCCAGAGCGGTGAGGGTGCCCTTGTACGGCACGCGGCCCTCGATCCCCTCGGGGACCAGCTTCTTCTCTTCGAAATCGTCCTGGAAATAGCGATCCTTGGAGCCCTGCTTCATGGCCCCGATCGACCCCATGCCGCGGTACTCCTTGAACGTCCGCCCCTGGAACAGGACCGTCTCGCCGGGAGACTCCTCGGCCCCGGCAAACAGGCTGCCGATCATCACCGACTGGGCACCGGCGGCCAGGGCCTTGGTGATGTCGCCGGAGAACTTGATCCCGCCATCCGCGATCAGCGGGACGTCGGCCTCGCGACAGGCCTTCGCCGCCTCGACGATGGCGGTCAGTTGCGGCACACCGGCACCGGTCACGACCCGGGTCGTGCAGATACTGCCGGGACCGACACCGACCTTGACGGCATCGACTCCGCGATCGATCAGGGCCTGCGCCCCATCGCGTGTGGCGACGTTGCCACCGACCAGCGAGACGTCGGGGTAGCGGTTCCGCATTCGCTCGACGGTGGCCAACACCGTCGCGCTGTGACCGTGGGCGGTGTCGACGACGAGGACGTCGACATGCGCGTCGATCAGGGCCTGGGCCCGATCGTCGGTGTCGGTTCCGACACCGATGGCGGCGCCGACCCGCAGCCGTCCGAAACTGTCCTTGCAGGCCAGGGGATAGGTGATCTGTTTCTGAATATCCTTGACGGTGATCAGGCCGCTGAGACGGTGGTTCTCGTCCACCACCGGCAACTTCTCGATGCGATGTTGGTGCAGCAGTTCCTTGGCCTGTTCCAGAGTCGTCCCGACGGGTACCGTCACCAGGCCATCGGCGGTCATCAGATCGCGAACCGGCATGTCCGGCGTGGTGCAGAACCGTAGATCGCGGTTGGTCAGGATGCCCACCAGACGCCCGTCGTCCTCGGTGACCGGGACACCGGAGATCCGATAGCGACTCATCAACTCCAGGGCGTCGGAGATCTTCTGCTGCGGTCGCAGGGTGATCGGGTTGACGATCATCCCCGACTCGGAGCGCTTGACCTTGTCGATCTCGTCGGCCTGATCCTCGATGGTGAGGTTCTTGTGGACGATGCCGATCCCGCCCTCCTGGGCGATGGCGATGGCCAGCGACGACTCGGTCACCGTGTCCATCGCCGACGAGATCAACGGGATGTTCAATTCGATCTGACGTGTCAGACGCGTGCCGGTGTTGACGCCACTGGGCAGGACGTCGCTGCTGCCGGGGAGCAACATCACGTCATCGAAGGTCAGCCCCTCGGGGATCGGGAACTCGATCATGCCACCTCCGCCCGGCTTCGCTGCCGGGGTTGCGGCATTCTAGATGAATCGTCGTCCGGCGGCTACGTGGATTTGGCCCCGTGACATCGCTTGTATTTCTTCCCCGATCCACAGGGACACGGCGAGTTGCGCCCGACCTTATCGCCCTTGCGCTGGACCTGCTCGACGCCGCCCCGGGCCGTCACGCCGCTCTTCGCCTTGGAGGCCGCCTCGAAGATCTGCTGCTGTTCTCGTTGTCGGCGATCGGCTTCGGCCCGACGGTCCTCGTCGGTCATCGGCTCGAAGGTGAACATGAATCGGACCGAGTCGTTCTCGATCCGTTCCTTCATCTGCCCGAACATGTCGAACGACTCTCTCTTGTACTCGATCAGCGGATCACGCTGGCCGTAAGCCCGCAGCCCGATGCCATCCTTGAGATGATCCATCGCCAGCAGGTGATCCTTCCACGCGCCGTCGATGACCTGCATCAGGATGTGTCGCTCGTAGTAACGCATCGGCTCGGCACCGACTCGCTCTTCCTTGGCCCGGTAGAACCGATCGAGGCGCTCCCAGATCGCCGGCTCGATCTGCTCCAGATCCAGCGTGGCGATCTCGATCTCTCCCCCCTCCAGGGGGTCGTGACCGAAGTGCTCCCGGAGTTGGATGCTCAGCTTCGCCATATCCCAGTTGTCGGGGCTGGACTCGCTGGCAAGCGTCTCCTGCACGGTGAACCCGAGAATGTCCCGGGCCGTATCCTTGACGTAGTCGTCCTGTTCCTTGCCGTCGAGGATGCTGCGTCGGAGTTCGTAGATCTGCTGACGCTGCTTGTTGTTGACGTCGTCGTACTCAAGCAGGTGTTTGCGCGTCTCGAAGTTGCGCTGCTCGACCTGCTTCTGGGCCCGTTCGATCGACTTGGAGACGATACCCGACTCGATCGGGACATCTTTCTCAAGACCCAGACGCTGCATGGCCGATCGCATCTTGTCGCCGGCGAAGATCCGCATCAGGTCGTCTTCCATCGACAGGAAGAAACGAGAATCGCCGGGATCTCCCTGACGACCGGCACGACCGCGCAGCTGATTGTCGATCCGACGAGACTCGTGACGCTCGGTGCCGAGGATCGACAGGCCACCCTGCTCGATCACCTCGACGTGCTCCGTCTTGCATTCCTTCTCAGCGGTCTCGAGCTCGCTCTTGAATCGACCCTCCCAGTTGGGGTCGTCGGTTTTAAGCCCGTCGCGTATCAGGGTCTGACGTGCGAGAAACTCCGGATTTCCACCGAGCAGGATGTCGGTCCCGCGACCGGCCATGTTGGTGGCGATCGTTACCGCCCCCAGACGCCCGGCCTGGGCCACGATCTCGGCCTCCATCTCGTGGAACTTGGCGTTGAGGACGACATGCTTGATACCGGCCCGCTTCAGCATCCCCGCCAGCTTCTCGGAACTCTCGATGGTGACCGTGCCGACCAGCACCGGCTGCCCACGTTCCTGAAGCGAGCGGATCTCTTCGACCACGGCACGCCACTTCTCTTCAGTGGTGCCATAGATGGCGTCGGGATGTTCGATGCGGATCAACTGCCGGTTGGTGGGGATGATCGCCACCTCCAGCTCGTAGATCTTGTCGAACTCGATGGCTTCGGTATCGGCAGTACCGGTCATGCCGGAGAGCTTGTCGTACATCCGGAAGTAGTTCTGGAACGTGATGGTCGCCAGCGTCTGGTTCTCGCGCTCGACGCGAACGCCTTCCTTGGCCTCGACTGCCTGGTGTTGTCCGTCGCCCCAGCGTCGCCCCGGCATCAGGCGACCGGTAAACTCGTCGACGATGACCACCTGACCGTCCTTGATCATGTAGTCCACGTCCCGCTTGAACAGCACGTGGGCCTTGAGCGCCTGATTGATGTGATGGACCAGATCCATGTGCTGTGGGTCGTAGAGATTCTCGAGGCCCAGCAGCTCCTGACAACGCTCGACGCCCTTATCGGACAGCGTCACGGTGCGGGACTTCTCGTCGACGACGTAGTCGCCGGTGTGCTCGACCTCGTAGTCCTTGCCGCCCTGGATGACGGCGCCCTTCTCGAGCCGCGGGATGATCTTGTTGATGCGCTGGTACTTGTCGGTGGACTCCTCGGCCGGTCCGCTGATGATTAACGGCGTGCGGGCCTCGTCGATCAGGATCGAGTCCACCTCGTCCACGATGGCGAAGTTGTGACCTCGCTGGACCATCGACTCGATCGAGAACTTCATGTTGTCGCGCAGGTAGTCGAAGCCGAACTCGTTGTTGGTGCCGTAGGTGATGTCGGCGCCGTAGGCGTCCTGCCGTTCCTTGTCGGAGAGGCTGTGCTTCACACAACCGACTGACAGCCCGAGGAACCGATGGACCTGACCCATCCACTCCGCGTCACGGGAGGCCAGGTAGTCGTTGACGGTGACGATGTGGACACCCTTGCCACCGAGACCGTTGAGGTACGACGGCAGCGTCGCCATCAACGTCTTGCCCTCACCGGTCTTCATCTCTGCGATGGTGCCGCGATGGAGCACCATGCCGCCGATCAACTGGACGTCGTAGTGCCGCATGCCCAGCACACGCTTGGCGGCTTCGCGTACGACGGCGAACGCCTCGGGCAACAGTTCGTCGAGAGACTCGCCGGCGTCGATCCGACCACGGAACTCGCCACGCTTCTCCCGCAGTTGGTCGTCGGACAGCTCCTGGGTCGTCGACTCGAGATCGTTGATCCGCACGACGCCGGGCTGGAGCTTCTTTAGAAGGCGGTCGTTCTTTGAGCCGACGACCTTGGTGATGAGTGCGTTAAGCATCCCGTTAGTATAGCAGCGGCCGCACGTTAGCCGAGCATCGCGTCCAGGTCGGCTCGATCCTTCACACGGCGATGCGACAGCCAAAATATGAGCGGATGAACAAGACGCAAGGAGGTCCGATCGACCCACGCCACCATCGGCTCGATCAACGCTCGGATCCCTATCCGCTTCAGGCCACGATCCCCCCGCCGTGCAATCGCTCCGGCGCCGGCCCAGAACAGATCGTGGAGCGCGATCTCCCACGCGTAGAGACGTGCGCCAAGACGATCCAGATCCCACCACTCCTTACCGTCGTAGATCGCCACGGCACGACCGACAATCCGTTCTGGAACGACCACGGGATCCAACCGACTGACCGAGTCGCCACGGGTCCGATACCGCGGACCGCGGGCGTCGGGTCGGCGGCGGGCGTTGCCGACGGCGCGATGGATGACCAGGTAGTCGAGCTGCCGGAAGAGGAGAAGGTCGCCGAAACGGGGCGGGCGGGACTCGAAATCGATGGCGACCACGTCATCGCTGTCCAGGATCGGTCGCATGCTGCGACCCTCGACCCGGACCGTGCCACGACGTCCGGACCGGCCCATCAACTCGACGGCGGCGTCGAGGAACTGCTCGTTCAGGCTGGAAGGTGGCTGGGACAAAAAATATGGCCCCCTTCGAGCCTGCGGGGGGGCATTTCCATCAGGCTCGAAGAGGGCCAAGGTTCTGACCAGGAGGAGGTCATGTCCTATGCCGCCCCTACATTGCAACTGCAATGCCAAGCCTGCGAGAGAATCGAAATTTGGGAAAACCTCCTTGAAAACCCGTTCGTGGGGTCGGCCGAGGCCCGAGGGTGTCACCCATTGGACGTCAGGCTGACGCGGGGTGACAGTCGGACCGCCGAATTGGCACCGCGGGGGCTACCCCTCCTCGCCCTCGGCGGCCGAGGCCGCCTCACGGAGCAGGGCCCGGGCGATCACCAGCCGCTGGATCTGGTTGGTGCCCTCGTAGATCTGCGTGATCTTGGCGTCCCGCATGTACTTCTCGATGGGGTAGTCCTTGATATAGCCGTAGCCACCGAACAGTTGCACGGCGTCGGTGGTGACCTTCATCGCCATGTCGGTGGCGAACAGCTTGCACATCGCGGCTCGCTTGGAGTTGTGCTTGGAGCCTGCGTCGGCACCACGGGCCGCCGCATGGACCAGCTGGCGAGCCGCCTCGATCTGGGTTGCCATGTCGGCAAGCATCCACTGGATCCCCTGGAACGAACTGATGGACTGACCGAACTGCTTACGCTTGCCGGTGTACTGGATGGCCAGGTCCAGTGCGCCCTGTGCCAGACCGACAGCCTGAGCCGCCACCCCGGGTCGGGCCAGGTCCAGGGTCATCATCGCGTGCTTGAAGCCACGCCCCTCGAGCCCACCCAACAGGTTGGCCGCGGGCACCCGGCAATCCTCGAGATGGATCTCGACGACCGGTACACAGCGGATCCCCATCTTGTCTTCGTGCTTGCCCACGCGATAACCCGGCGTGTCCTTGTCGACGACGATGGCCGACACGCCACGGGCTCCACGATCGGGAGTCGTCACGCAGAAGATCGTGTTGAGCGAGGCCACGGCCCCACCGGTGTTCCACTTCTTCTCACCGTTGAGGACATAGTGATCTCCGTCCAACTCCGCCCGAGTCGTCATCCCACCGGCATCGGACCCGGCGTCCTTCTCCGAGAGGCCGAACGCCACGAGCTTCTCACCCGACGCCACGTCGGGGAGCCAGCGCTGTCTCTGTTCCTCGGTGCCACCGACGATCAGCGGAAATGTGCCGAGCGCATTGACGGCGTATCCCACACCCATGCCACCACAGGCACGGGAGAACTCCTCCACCACGAGGCACAGGTTCAGGACGCCGCCGTCCTCGCCGCCGTACTCCTTGGGAATCCAGACACCGGAGAGTCCGGCCTCGCGGATGGCGCGCTGAACCTCCCACGGATACTCCTGGGCGACGTCATACTTGGCCGCCACCGGACGCATCGCCTTGTCGGCGACCTCCCGGGCTCGTTGCTGATACTCGATATTTTCCTTGGTGAGAAGGTCTTGACTCATCGCATCCTCTTGGTAATTCGGAGAGTCACTTTAGCAGACCTCAGGACTCGTCGTCCGCAGTATGGCCGCAGTTCCAGCAGCGGCTGAACTGCCCCTCCACCGACTCGCCGCAGCCCTTACAGGTCCAGTCCGCCCGATCCGTCCGCTGTAAATCGACCAACAGTTTCTTGGCCTCGTCCATCCGCGCGTCATCCAGTAGCCACAACTCAACCCAGCACTCGTTGAGAGGCAACTCACCGGCGCCGGACTTGCGAAACTCGCCACGAACTTCGCAGCGGATGCCGCTGGCCTCCAGAACGTTCTTCAGGTTGTGGACCTCGAAACCGTTGGGCGCGCTGTGGATGCAGGTCATGGCGTCAGTCCTCCGGTGTTCCGGTTCTCAGATTGCGATGCCACCAGGATACATCCTGCCACGCGCCGAGCTTGAAGCCGACGGCGGGAAAGACCCCGATCTCCACGAACCCACACGCCTTGTGAAACGCGAGACTGGCGGGATTGGGAACGGTTACACCGGCGTACGCGTTGTAGAAACCGCGGTCGGCGATCACCTCGAACAATCGATGGTAAAGCGCTTTTCCCACTCCACCCCGTCGGCGAGCTTCCCCTACGTAGACCGAGGTCTCGACGGCATACCGATACGCCTCGCGATCTCGGTGGGCGGTGGCGTACGCGTAACCCAGCAGGCCGTCGTCGTCTTCGGCCACGAGCCAGGCGTAACGATCCAACGCCACCGCGATCCGCTCGGTGAACGTTTTCCTATCCGGGACCTCGAGTTCGAAAGAGATCGCAGTGTCGCGAACGATCGGCCCGTAGGTCGCGAGACACGCCGCCGCGTCGGCGACAGTGGCGTTCCGTAGATTCACCCCGCTAACCGATGGATCAGCAGGACAACGACTCCTACAACCGCGACGAGGAGCCCGCTAACCGGCTCCATGAATCGCACGCCGGCGGGAAGCTTGATTGCACGCAACCGAGCGACGGCAAACGCCGACAACCCACCCATCAACAAGATGGTCGGGATCGCGTAGGAGAGCAGCACGGCGGTCATCGCGACCCGTCCGTTACCGTCTGCAGCGACGACGATCGGCATCAAGAGCACACACGGGTTGGCACCGACCAGGAGCGCCAGGGCCCACGCCCCGAGACTGGATTTGTTTCGAATCCAACCCTCATCGGCGT
The DNA here is from genome assembly GCA_029861955.1 of Acidobacteriota bacterium. Taxonomy (NCBI): domain Bacteria; kingdom Pseudomonadati; phylum Acidobacteriota; species Acidobacteriota bacterium. The sequence continues at coordinate 5,701 of JAOTYK010000013.1, read as the reverse complement.
GGTAATGCAGATGCTCCGGGTGGGACGGTCCCTCGTCTCCACTACAGTGATGCCCGGCATCGGCCCCATGGACCCAGTCGCCACCGGGGTGGAAGTGGCCGCCCTTGCGCCAGGACCAGAGCGCGTACAGCAGGCCGAAGACGATCAACAGATACGGGCCTGCCTGTTCGAGGGTCTCGCCCCAGAAGGAGGCCGTCGAACGACCGGCGCCAAGAGCCAAGAGGGCCAGGACGATCGACAGCATCACGTGCAGGATGCCGGACGCGACGGCGACCCAACCGGTACGCCACCCCGACCAACCCCGCGCGCGGCCGATGAGGGCGAAGGGTAACCAGTGGTCGGGAATCAGCGTATGGAAGATCCCGGTCAGGAGGGCCGCACCGACGGAGGACGTCAGCAACGCGCCGGAACCGCCCGTCAACGAGCGTGCTCGACGGCCCGCAGCTCGCGGATGACCGTCACCTTGACCTTCCCGGGATAGTCCATCTCCGACTGAATCTTGCCGGCCAGATCGGAGGCGATCATCTCGACCTGGGCATCGTCGGTTTGACGGGACTTCGCGATGACACGGATCTCTCGACCCGCCTGAATCGCGTACGACTGATCGACACCCTTCATGTCGTTGGCCAGTTCTTCGAGCTTCTCGATCCGCTTGATGTACTCCGCGACGGTCTTGCGTCGCGCGCCGGGTCTTGCGCCGGAGAGCGAATCGGCCGCCGACACCAGCACCGAGATCGGTGTCGTCATCTCACAATCTTCATGATGGGACGCGATCGCGTTGACAACGGCGTCGGACTCGCCGCACTGGGTTGCCACCTCGGCACCGATCTCCGGATGAGTCCCCTCGCGCTCGTAGTCGATCGCCTTACCGATGTCGTGTAACAGTCCAGCCCGTCGAGCCTCGCGCTCGTCGAGACGCAACTCCGCCGCCAACATACCGGTGAGGTAGGCGACCTCCTTCGAGTGGTTGAGGACGTTCTGCCCGTAAGAGGTTCGGTAGCGCAGGCGACCCAGCAGCTTGACGATCTCGGGGTGGACCTTCTTGAGTTTCAACTCCTTGACGGTCTCCTGCCCGGCCTTGCGCATCTCGTCGTCGAGTCGTCGCGTGTTGCGCTTCGTCAGGTCGTCGATTCGCTTCGGATGGATATGCCCGTCCTTGACCAGAGTCGTCAGGACGCGACGGGCGATCTCGCGCTTGACCGGGTTGTATCCCGACAGCGTGATCTTGTTGGCCTCCTCGTCGATCAACAGCTGGATCCCGGTGGCCGCCTCGAACGCGCGGATGTTCTTGCCTTCCTGTCCGATGATGCGGCCCTTGAGGTCGCTGCCCTCGGGGAGGTCGAACATGCTGATGGTCCGCTCCGAGCTGAAATCCGAAGCCGCCCGTTCGACGGCCATCGCCAGGATCCGCTGCGCCTCGGCATCGGCCCCCTTGCGGGCCTCGTCACGGATCTCCTTGACCATCGTGACGGCGTCGAGGCGGGCCTGGACCTTCAGGTTGGCCAGCAGCTGTCGGCGGGCTTCTTCGCGGGTCATCCCCGACACCGATGCCAGCTTGTCGGTCTGCTCGTCGAAGGTGCGCTCCGCCTCTTCGAGTTTGCCCTGGGCGGCGGCCTCGAGATCGTTCATCGCCGCCTGCCGTTGTGTCAGCTTCTCTTCCTCACGCTTCAGCTGGCCCTCGGTATCCTGAAGCCCTTGCTGCGCGGCGCTGATATCCCGTTCGCGCTTCGCGAGCTGTCCCTTACGCGACCGCAGGTCGCGATCGAACTTCTCCTTCTGACCCAGGATCGATTCCTTCGCTTCGAGCTCGACCCGGCGTCGCAGCTTCTCCGACGCTCGTCGCGCGCTGCGGAGCTGTTCGTCGGTGCGCATCTTGGTGGCGGCCAGCGAACGCACGCCGAAGCGATTGTTCAGAAGCCAGCCGAAGAACCCGCCGATGAAGGCGGCTGCCAGACCGGTAATGATGAGGCTGAGGCTTTCGCTCATGAGATGTCCTGTCCGCCGGCCGCGATCGCCGCGTCACCGACGAACGGATTGGTCCGTTGTTCGGCGTCAAGCGTCGTTGCCGGTCCATGGCCGGGAAAACAGCGAGTGGCTCCCGGCAGCGAAAACAGTTTACCGCGAATCGATTGGGTCAGTTCCTCGAGGGAGCCCCCGAAGAGATCGGTCCGCCCGATGGAGCCCTGAAAAAGGGTATCCCCCACCCACATGACCTCCCCGTGCCGCAGGCAGACCCCGCCGGGGCTGTGGCCGGGGGTGTGGAGGACGTCGAAGTTCAGCCCGTCGAAGACGAACGGCTGCCCCTCCTCGAACCAGGCGTCGGGGGCCGGAGAGGGTTTCACCTGAATCCCGAACATCTCGCCCTGACGCGGCAGCTCCTTGAGGAGTGGCAGATCGTCCCGATGCAGAATGATCGGCGCGTTCGTGCGCTCCTTGAAGAAGTGATTGCAGGCGACGTGGTCGAGGTGGGCGTGGGTGTTGATGATCCACTCCAGCTCCAACCCACGTCGATCCAGTTCGTCGGCCAGGAACTCTGTCTCCACGCCGGGATCGACGATGGCCGCCTTCTTCCCCGACGGCCCGACCATCAGGTAACAGTTCTCCACGAACGGCCCGACGGTGTGACAGAGGACCTCGAGCGACCCGCTCACGACTTACGCTGCCGTGCGTTGGCCCGGAGGATCTTCTTGCGCAGCCGGAACGCCTTGGGAGTGACCTCCACCAGCTCGTCGTCCTTGATGAACTCGAGCGTCTGCTCGAGACTCATGGTCTTCGGCGGGATCAGTCGCATCGTCGCGTCGGACGAGGACGCCCGCATGTTGGTCAGCTTCTTTTCCTTGATGATGTTGACGTCCAGGTCATCCGGTCGCGAGTTCTCACCGACGATCATCCCTTCGTAGACCGAGTCACCGGGCGCCACGAAGATCGTGCCGCGAGACTGGAGATGCTCGACCGCATAGGCCGTCACTCGACCGGGACGGTCGGCGACGAGGGCGCCGGTCATGCGATGCGGGATGTTGCCCTGCCAGACGTCGTAGCCGTCGAAGATGTGATTCATGATGCCCGAGCCCTTGGTATCGCTGAGGAACTCCGTGCGGAAGCCCAGCAGGCCGCGGGCCGGAACCCGAAACTCCATCCGCACACGACCGCTGCCGTGATTGACCATCTTGGTCATGCGCCCCTTGCGGGTACCGAGCTTCTCGGTGACCACACCGATGTGCTCTTCCGGGCAGTCGACGACCATCAACTCCATCGGCTCCATCGTCTTGCCGTCTTCCTCATGGGTGAGGATCTCGGGCTTGCCGACGGTCAACTCGTAGCCCTCGCGACGCATCATCTCGACGAGGATCGCAAGTTGCAGCTCTCCACGACCGGAGAGCCGGAACGCATCGGGAGAGTCGGTCTCCTCGACACGGATCGAGACGTTGATCAGGATCTCCTTGAACAGGCGTTCGCGGAGTTTGCGGCTGGTGACATGTTTGCCTTCCAGACCGGCCGTGGGCGAATCGTTGACGGCCAGCACCATCGCCAGGGTCGGCTCCTCGACCTTGATCGGCGGCAGCGGCTTGGGGTTGTCGGGGTCCGAGAGGGTCTCGCCGATGTTGGCACCCTCGAGACCGGCGACCTGCACCAGGTCACCGGGGCCGGCCTCCTCGATCTCGACCCGACGCAGCCCGTCGAAGCCGAACAGACTGGTCAGACGACGGGTCTCGATCGTCCCGTCGACGCGACAGTGCGCGACCTGCATCCCCTTGCGGAGTTTGCCGTTGAATAGGCGGCCAAGTGCCAGCCGACCCAGGTAGTCGTCGTAGTCCAGCATGGTGAGGAGGAACTGGGTCACCTCCTCGGGGTCGTAGATCGGTGGCGGAGTCGTCTTGAGAATCTGCTCCAGCAGCGGTACCAGCGTCTGGTCCTCGCCGTCGGCCGTGACGCGACAGATCCCCTTCCGCGCGTCGGTGTAGAGCACCGGGAACTCCAGCTGCTCTTCCGTGGCGTCGAGATCGATGAACAGGTCGTAGACCTCGTTCAAGACCTCATCGGAGCGCGCATCCTTGCGATCGATCTTGTTGATGACGACGATCGGCGTCAGGCCGGCCTCGAACGCCTTGCGCAGCACGAAGCGTGTCTGCGGAAGTGGTCCCTCGCTGGCATCCACGAGAAGCATGACACCGTCGACCATCTTCAGGGTTCGCTCGACCTCACCACCGAAGTCGGCATGCCCCGGTGTGTCGACGATGTTGATCTTGGTCTCGCGATAGACGATGGCCGTGTTCTTGGCCATGATCGTGATGCCCTTCTCCCGTTCCAGGTCGCCGGAGTCCATCACGCGTTCGGCGACTTCTTGATTCTCGCGGAAGATGCCGCTCTGCCAGAGCATCGCGTCGACAAGTGTCGTCTTCCCGTGATCGACGTGGGCGATGATCGCAAGGTTACGGATATCCTGGCGTCGTTCCTGGCTCATGGGTGGATCCTCTGGACAGAAAAACCGGAAGCTACGGCTCCCGGTGGCGAGAGGGGCGACGATACCACCTCCGGCTATAGAATGCCGGAATGGAACAAACACCCGACCCGGATTTACAGGTGGTCACGGCGATCTACGAAGCACTGGATCGTGAGCAACCCGAGGCCGCCATCCGACTGGCGGAAATCGCGTTGTCCGGTGCCGGTGCCGACGATCCGGTTCTGCGGTTCCTCGCCGGTATCGCCCATATTGAACTGGGTGCGGCGGCCGAGGCCGTCGAGCATCTCCGGCGGGCCGTCGAACTGGACGAGGAAGACACGGAGTTTCGGGCCAACCTGGCCCACGCGTTGTTTGCGTCGTGTCGCTTCGAAGAGTCGCAAACTCAGTGTATTCAAGTCCTGGAACAGGACGGGCACAATCCCGACGGACACATGGTGTCGGGACTGTTGCTGGAGCGAGGCGGCGATCTGAACGCGGCCGACGACGCCTTCGCCGAGGCTCACCGTCTGGATCCTCAGGGCTATCCGCTGCCCGTCCGTCTGGAAGCGGCCGAGTTCGAGACGATACTGGAGTTAGCGATGACGGCGTTGCCGGAGTCGGTGCGTGGCGCGCTGGACGAGGTCGTGGTCAGCGTCGAACCGCTCCCCGACGACGAGGCCCTGCAAGCGGACGACGGCACGCTGGACCCGGAACTACTGGGTCTGTTCGTCGGTGTCCCTCGATCGGAAAGCAACTCGTCGATGGGCCCCGGTCACGCCCCCGCACGAATCCTGATCTTCAAGCGCAACCTCGAACGTTGCTTCACGGAACGGGCGCAACTGGGCGAGGAGATTGCACGCACGCTGTACCACGAACTGGGTCACTACCTGGGACTGGATGAGGACGACCTGGAAGAGCGGGACCTGCAGTAACCTCAGCACAACGTGACCCGAAGAATGTTGTAGTCACGAGACTACGCGACGCGTGTCGCAGTCTTGTTTCGGGATCTGGATGTCGATGGGCTCGAGTGTCGACTCTCGCGGACACCGTCGTGCCAGATCTGCGCCGAGCTCGTCGCCGAAAGCGGCTAGCCCGAGATCCTTCCGGCAAACAGCCGCTTGGCGAGGAAATCTTGCCAGGTCCAGAGCGATGACGTCAGCCCGACCCGCATCGCCGGCGAGATCAGCTCGGGCCTTCGCTCTGTCATGCGCTTGATGAAGTTTCGCCAGATCGCAAAGAGCATCGCCCTGCCGTTTACGT